>NZ_CP065361.1 GCF_019904295.1 Ruegeria sp. SCSIO 43209 | reverse complement strand
TGGCTGGACCGAAGTAAACCTTGTCGATAACGCTGCGCCACATGTCCTCAGAGTGCTTCTGCTTCCATGAGTGCAGAAATGCCTCGGTGAAAATGGCATCATCTGAATCAATTGCCTTTGCACAGTCTTGGCAAAGCCAAATCCCGTTTTCTTGCGATTTCCGTTGGTCGGGTGTCATGTCGGCGCGATAGCGGCGCGCACCAACTCCAGGTGCCGCAGCGCAGATGTGAGCCGCAACTCCGATATTTATTTCCTTTGAGCCATCGCTTGTCGGCGCTGACGTCAGCTTCCTGCAGCTGGGATTGCTACAATGATACCGGGCATGCTTCGCGAGGCGCTTCTTGGTCGCCTGGCTGAAGTCGTCCCTATTGTTACTCTTTGTCATCGACGGTCTGCTCGGGGTCAGTCGTGCGAACACTTTCGGTAATTTGCCCATCAATGGGTATTTCGCCGATCTCGGCTGACATCAAGAGCAGAGATAAATATCCCGCTGCCTCGGTGACATTGCTTGAAGTCCCGTCAATCGCGGCCTGCGCTTCAGCAGCGAAGTCAACGTTCCCAGTTCGCAGGTGCTCGATCAATTCGGACACATCCGATTGCAGGGCTTGGTCAAAAGCACTGAGCCGCCGGGTCAGTTCTTCGTAATTACTTGCGAAGGTGTCCTCCAAGCTCCGGCGGGCAGCAACCTCTTCTTCGGGACGAGTCTGATTGCCAAGCCGTTTTTGATCCATTGCTCCAAGTTCGCTAGCAAGGCTCAGCACCTCCCCAAACATGTCTGCCATAACAGATGGTGCTTGTGGCAATCCGATTTGTTCAGCCCAGAAGGTAGCGCCCTCCACGTCAGGAAGGAGGGTCTGATAACCAGACTTTGCGAGCGCCGGGAACGCAGCATTCTCAATGTAAGGCATGATTGTCAGGTGGATAGACGAGTCCACCAATGACCGCACGAGTACGGCTTGTTCAGCGAGCGTAACCACCGCATCCGCTATATCCGGCGCAGGTAACAGCGCAAGAACATCTGCTGGTGGCCACGGTAGAATACCTTTGGCGTTAACGCGAAGATGGAACTGTGCGACGATCCCGGCTTCCTCTGCGAGGCGCTCAATTTCTGCCTTGCGCTGAGCTAGTCGTGTTTGCCCGGCAGCTTTGGCAGAGAGGGATACGAGCCGAACGGAGTTGCCTACTCGCGCGCCTTTGCCTCGTGCCGCCCAAGTTACTGCTGGCGCTTGCTTCCTTTCATGGGCTTCTCCAGCCAGAACTCGCAACGTCTCCAAGAGCGTCTTGAGTCGGTTAAGCATCGGTGGAGGACCGTCGGCGACGAGCAGCCAAGGCTCTTCTGCAATTGCGGTGTCGACATCGGCGATGAGATCGCTCAACCAGGCAATGTATGCACCAGCTTGGTCGGGCAGTATTGCGAACCTCGTTACGAGATTGACGCTTGTGCTGTGCAGAAGGTTCTGGAACTTGGTGACGGCGGTGTCAGCCTCGCCGCGCCCCGCGCCTGACGCTTCCAATGATGAAACAGCGGGGGGCGTCAGTCCTTCAGTTTCCGCATTGAGTGAATTCAGCTTGCCGGCGAGGTTGCCGAGTGCATTCTTTCCGCGAAAATGCGCGTCGAAGATCTTCTCCAATGTCGGAACTAGGGCCTCGAGAATGGCCACGCCTCTTGCAAGATAATCGCTATAGCTCGAAGCGGCGACGTGGCGGGAAATCAGATCACCCCACCGTCGATTCCACTGAGGAACTGACGGAGGGGGAAGATTCTCCCGGGGAATCCGCTTTGTCGCGAGCGGCAACTGAGCAAGGCCAGCCAGTTCACCACTCGCGGTAATGGCGTTGGACACCGCAATGTCAGCCGACGGACACAGTGCCAATACTAGCTCGCACAAACCCACAACCGCAGCATGCGGATTTTCCTGTACGGAACCAGCGACATACCAAAGGTCGCAACGGACGATCACCCCATCATCCGAATCTTCGGTAGTCACAGGTCCGGCCCAAGCTGTCTCTGCCTGAACCCGTGCGAACAACGCCTCTTGCCCGACCTCGACGACCCACTGCCTAGTGATCTCACGATCCAGAGCGGACAGGGTGCCCATCACTGACCCGACGAGATTAAGATCGACATTCAACAGGCCTTCTGGAACCTTCATCAGGCTGGTCCGTATCGCATCGGGCAAAGGCATTCCGACCAAGGCTGCGAGAATCTCATCGAGGCTCACCAGATCCGCTGCCTCAATCAGGGCGGACAAGGCAGAAGGAGACATACGCTCCACCAACAGATGACGTGGGTCATCTTTCGGCGAGCCTTTGATCTGCGAAAGTCGATCCGCCGCAGCCTGGACTTCCGGTATGATGCTGAGACTACTCAGATCAATACCGGCAATCCCTAACATTGCGGCGATCCCGACTTGCGTTCGCGGCAGCGCACGTGCTTCAGCAGTGTCCAGCCATTCGTCCACGCTCGAGGAAACACGGCCCGAACCTAAGCCCCGAAGCGCTGAAGCCAACGCCCGCGCATCCTGTTCGCCCTCCAAGCGGGCAATCAATCCATCGAGCACTGCCGGTACAGGTAGGCGCCGCGCAGATAGTGCGTCTGCGAACAAGGGCTCGAGATCGCTAGCGGGCACGCTTGCGACTGTCCTTTCGAAACTCGTTTTGAGCGTCGGCAATGTTGTCTGATGTGTGAGCTGCAACAATTCTTCGGATCGAAGCTTGTGTAGGCCGGTGACAGCGCCCGGAGCAGGCGAGCGGACCAGATGTTCCTCGATGAGGCGCTGTAGCGCGCGCGACAGATCGGCCTCACTGACTGAGAGCGAGCGCGCCAATCGCGATGCATCAACTTCAGCATTCGCTGCGCCTGCCCAAGCGCCGGATCGCAAAACATCAAGTTCGAGGGAACGCTTCGGATCTGAAACTCTGGCCGCGACTTGATCGGCGAGGAGTTCGCGCATCCTCTTTCCGCGCGTCAGGACATGGACATATTCGAGAAGAAGGCCGTTGCTCGTCTTCCACGGCTCGCGCCAACCCGCCCAGTTCGTCTTTCCAGCTTCGCGCAGTTCTCCCCAGAGTCGTTCTGCGAGTTCATCATCGGTATCGGCGCGTACTTCGGCTGCACGTGCGCGCTCGGCAATCAGCGTGACATCTTCTTCCCGGACCGAGCCGAGCAGGACCACGCCAGGCACGGACATCACTTCTTTGAGCAAGGCGCCCCAGCTTTCCGGCCCATTTCGACCGACATCATCCATGACAAAGCCCAGGGGACTGTCTTCTGAAGCGCGAAACGTTCGGACCAACTGGCGCAGAGATGGAATATCCGCCGCGCTCAAACGACGGATACGGAGCCACCGAACCGTATGGCGCAGCGTGTTGGCAGCTTCCCACATCAAAGCGGATTTTCCGGCCCCAGATGGTCCAACGATCAACGCTGCCCGGCGTTGTTCAATACCTTCCAGCAAAGCCGACCTGGTTCGGGGGCGTTCGGCCACCAAACCTGCCGCGATGTGACCAGGTTCTACATCGACCCCGAGATAGAAGTTCGGATCGTTGAGAGGCGTGAGAAAATCGACTGGTTCGCAGACGCCATCCCTGAGAGCGAGTTCGATCGCGTCAATGTCGATCGCGGCCAGGACATCGCGGATTGATGCTTCCGTGTCAGAGATCGAAAGGCCACGATAGTTGTCCGGTGCCAACCGGCCATTGGCGTCTGCCAAGGTGCCCACGCGGAAGAGCAGATCGGCAAAGCACATCTGGGCTGCGATCGGGGCGCAGTTCAGCCGATCTACGATCAGCTTGATCGCCCATTCCTGCGGCGAGGTCGCCACGACGATCGATGTTCTTGGGAGAAGATCAGATGCCCCGTTGAACTTCGAAAGTCTGGTGCTGATCGGACCTTCGATTGAGCGGACGGCGGGATGGTCGTCGAGGGGCCCCAGGCCCGTCACCTCCCGCTCAACAACGAGTTCCAGTTGCTGCGGCCGCGGTGCAGAGCCAAGCGCCCGATTCCACAGATCTTCTATGTGCCCGACTGTTTCGCCTTCTGTATAGTCTCCAAGGTGCTCACGTCGGCTCTTCACTTGGACAAAGCGCGTTGAATCGCCACGGAGCTCAACATCGTCACCACCTTCCGGAATCACGATTGCTGGAGCTCGTTGTCCAGCCCAAATTTCTACCGCCAACCAAGCGGAAACGGCATCTTGGTAACGAAAGCCCCGGCCTGCATTAGAACCAGCTCTGGACGCTGCTTTCGCCGAACCAGGCGACGCCTCAGAAGTGCTGAGCCTGCGTATTCTCTTCGTTTTCGTAGCCAAATATACCGCCAATAATTCAGAAGTTGCGACCTTGAAGCATACAGGTTTTTTCTGGTATGCACAGTTTTCCCAGCTTGAGACCAAGATAAACATTGCCAAATTAGCGAATGGCATGTGTGGATGGCTCCTGCATAGCAAGACATTTTTGATCTGATTTGTGCGTTTGTCAGAAGCAGTCATGTGTCCGGCCTGTTTGCGCGGTTTTGACCGCTGGCCTTGATGGGTTCCGCAAACCAGGTCCCTTACAGGTTAGCGGGCTGTAACGCCCGGGCCATTCGGCGGGGTGTCCTGGTTTTGGCGGCTGACTTATGCACCATCATCTCGCGGGTCTTGCTAACTCGATGTTCCTTTCGTCTCAGACTACAGCGCGTGGGCTGTAAGGTTCGTTGCGGGTGAGCACCGCCCAGACGATCCGGGCTGTTTTGTTGGCCATGGCGACGGTCGCAACGCGGGCGGGTTTGCGTTCGAGTAGTGATGTCAGCCACTTGCTGGCGCGTTCGGGGTGTGACCTAGTTTGTCGGACCAATGATGTCATGCCGACAACTAACAACGATCGCAGATACTGGTCGCCCATCTTGGTGATCCGTCCCAGCTTCTCCTTGCCGCCGCTGGATTTGTTCGCGGGCGTCAGACCAAGCCAGGCTGCGAACTCTCGACCATTGCGGAACTGGTGCCCGTCACCGATGCTGGCAATGATCGCGGAGGCCGTCACAGCGCCAACACCAGGGATCGTACGCAATAGGCGTACGCGTTCATCTTCTTTGGCCACCTGCTTGAGGCGCTCTTCGTACCAGCGGATCCGCTTGTGCAATGCCATGAGCTGCTCGCACAGATTGTGGATCACTTCGTTGGCAATGTCAGGTAGGTCAAGAACCTCACCCAGAGTTATGTCTTCAGCAAACCCAATTACCCTGGCGAACCCTCGTGGGATAAAAATACCAAACTCGGCAACCAGACCACGCAGATTGTTGATGAGTTGCGTTCTCTGGCGCACCAGAAGATCACGCGCCCGATGTAGGGACAGCAATGATTGCTGCTCGACTGTCTTGATCGCAACAAAGCGCATGGTCGGACGGGTCACAGCCTCGCAGATCGCCTCGGCATCAATGGCGTCTGACTTCCCGCGTTTGACGTATGGCTTCACGTACATCGGCGGGATCAATCGCACATCATGGCCCAATGCCGCGAGTTCGCGCGCCCAATGGTGTGCACTGCTGCAGGATTCCATGCCAATTAGGCAGGGCTCCAACTTGGCAAAGAACGGCAGAAACTGCGTCCGCCGCAACGGTTTGTTGAAAACAACTTCCTCGGTTGCGGAGATTCCGTGAACTTGAAAAACGTTCTTGGCGAGATCAACGCCGATTGTGGTAACTTGCATGGGGTGGCTCCTCTCATAAGCAGATTTTGACACCTGCACTATGGCGCATTGCGACGCCGGTTGAAGCAGGAGCCATCCACCCCATCAGGTTTGACGGGCTGCGCTGCGGCATAGCATCAAATAGGGAACCGCGGTTAAGGGCCGCTTATGTCGCTTGGCCAATGTGAGCCAGGCCTTGTGAACCTAGTGGCCATGATTTTCGATTGTCATGGATCTCTTCTTTTTTTCCTGAATACTTTGGGGGTGGCGGCTTAATGGTGTGATCTGTTCCAGGTCTAGCCTGAGCCGCGGAAGCTTCAGCTTGAAAACCGTCAGAAACTAAGCTATATATCTGACACATGGAGGCGAGCATGCAAACCACATCTCAAGCGATCAAGGCCTATGCTGAAGCGCTGCCGGAGGGGGCGACCCTGTCGGCGCGGGAGTTGTTGCACCTCGGAGAGCGTGCCGCGGTCGACCAGGCGCTGTCGCGTTTGGTTCGACGTGGGGAGCTTCTGCGTGTGAGACGCGGATTGTTTGCCTTGCCTGTGAAAACCCGCTTCGGCAGCCGGGCACCCTCGGTTCAGGCCGTGGTTGAGCACATTGCGAAATCAACCGGTGAGCGTGTGTCGCAAAGCGGGGCGTCGGCAGCGAACCTGCTCGGTATTTCGACACAGAATCCATCCCGTCAAGTCTATTGGACTTCCGGGCCGAGCCGTCATCTGAAACTCGGAGCGCAAAGCGTCGAGCTTAAACATGTGCCGAGCTGGCAGCTTCGTGCACCCAACAGTCGTGCCGGCCACGCTTTTCGGGCGCTTGCATATTTCGGCAAAACCGAAGCTGCGCAGGCTTTGAGGCGTATCAAGGCGACATTGAACGAAGAGGAGCAGCGCGAGCTTCTGAGCCTTCGTGCCGGTGCGCCAACCTGGATGGCCAAGGAACTTAGCGCGCTTGCGTCGTCGCAATGACAGAAAACCAAACCTATTTTTCGTTGTCGCGCGAAGACAAGATTGACGCTCTGGAAGTGGCCGCCTCGAAACTGGGGCGGCCCGCAGACTTGTTGGAAAGCCGAGCACATCAAAAAACGTGACCAAGCATTCTTCGTAGTCGGGGTCGTTCTCGAAATCAGTCATCTCTGATCCATCTTCAGCCGAGGAGCTTCTCCAGCTCTTCCCCTTGGACGGCGTGCTTCTCCGGGTTTTCTGCTTTCAGCTTGTTCACGTTGATGAGCTTCCATCTGACCGCCGGAAGCTCGGCCGCTTGAGGGCGGTCGATCGCGTCGAAGTCGGGGTCGCCTTCATGCAGGGTTCTCAGAAACCTCTTCGCGCTCTCATCCAAGCGGGATTGGATATCACCGATCAGGCGGTCGCGCGTTGAGACCAATTCCGCAAGGTCGACCGCTCCCTTCGTCATGCCCTCGAATTCCCGGGCATAGGGCTGATCCAGATCGATCAGGTTTGGGTTCAGAAGTTCGTGCGGCGGGCGGGGTGAACTCGCAACGTAGATCAGAAAAGTACGGAACAACGCGTCGGTAAACCCTTCATTCTCGTAGAGGAGCTTGACGTCGTAGAGGTCTCGCGGGTGCTGGCGATCGAGGGCCGCATGTAGCTTACCGCCGAACAAATCTTCGAAAGCGACGATGTTCATCGTCGCATATCCGAACTCCTGCTCGACGGCTTCGGAGACTTCACGTTGTTCCGGATCATGCACGACGCCCCGGGTAACGGGGGAGGTTTCGATTTTGATTTCGGCTGCGCCGAGGCGTGCGAGCGCACGCGTGGCGCCGCCGCCACCGCCGGCAATGCGCTGCGCTTTGGCGCCGGTGATGCCGCCTTCGATGGCAGCGGCAATCCGGTCCATCGCGTCGTTGATCTCAGCGAGGCTTTCGGCGCGGTCCTTGACAGGCAGATAGGTCAGATCGATATCGACTGAGAGCCGCGGAAGGTCGCGATAGAAGAGGTTGATGGCTGTCCCGCCCTTGAGCGCAAATATCTCCTCCTTCGCGACATATGGAAGTACCCGCACGAGCAGGGCCACTTGGGCGGCATAGTCTTCACGCGCCATGACCACGTTCCTTTCTTACAAACTCTTCGGGCACCATGATCCTGTAGCGCGGATGTATCTTGCCGCCTTTGACCAATGCGCGATCCCCGCTGCCGAGGTCGAACTCTTCCGGATCGAGTCGCTTGCGCCAGGCATGGTCGTGGCGGTCGGCGAACACGAAGAACAGGCGTTTGACCTTGATCTTCTTGCAACTTCTGAGCAGTGCCGAGAGGGTTCTTGGGCGCAACGTCGTCAGGCTTTCGAACACCATGTCGAGGTTGTGAAAGCTCTCCTGATCCGGCAACTCGTCCAGCGCCTCAAAGATCGCGCGTTCCGGCGAGGACATCACCAGTTTCCAGTCCCATGGCAGGGACGATGCTGTCTCGTTGAGATTATTTCGCGCGTCGTTGACACCCAACTCTGGATCGGAGAACAGCGATACGCTGCGTGTGCGGAGTTCGGCGTTGAGCGGCAGTTTTTCGAGCCAGTTGGGGATTTTTGAGCCGTAGAGCCAAACCGTGCTTTTGTCGCCGAGGGAGAGATAGTGCGCATAGCCTTGCAGGCCCAATGCCGTCGCGCCCCCGATATGGACAGGGTAGTGCATGATGTGCTGGAGCGAGAGCAGGCAGGTCTTCCAATCGAGCGTATTCGTGGTGGCGCTGCCTGGTGCCGGGCGGCGGAAGACTCCGCGTCCAAGGCGTTCTAGCCAGCCGCGTTGGACATAGGCGTAGGATGAACGTCGGCCTATCCCGTGGTGCTCAAGCCAGGCGGAGTCCACGAGGAACCCCGTCGGGACAGCCTCAAGAAGGCTCTTTAGTTTTTCGTGTTCTTGTCCGCTCATAGGCGACACAATGATATATTTTTAAAGAGGCCGCCACTTGTTTCTGTGATAACCTGTGAGATAGTCCGCCAAGGATCGACAAACTCTGAAATTCTCAAAGAGACTGGTGGCTGTCAGCTCTGAAGCTCACCAGCAAAGCAGGGCGTGGGTGCCCTAGATTGGCCGAGGAGACGCTCGGCCATTCGGATCGAAAAGTTGAAGCTTTGTGCCCATGGCGAAGCCGCTGCGCCAAACCAAAGCCAAGTTTCACTTTCGATTGTGGCGTTCTTTTGCCCATACAAACATCGCACCGACGGCAGCATTGGCTTGCTGCACGCTGAACACTTCCGGTTCGAACGCGCCCGCCCATTGCTTTGTATCACGATGTTCCGGGTGGTGTTTGTCGGTCAGCGCGTCGAGAAACTCTTCGTAAGAGTAGGGCCCTCCACAGTCCTCTGGCGGGCACGCGCGCGCTCCGGCAACACAGGCGGGAAAATCCTGATCTGGTCTGCCGGTTGGTTTGCTAATCTTCTCAACGGTGACGAGATGTCTCCACCCATCGCCGAAATCATAAGTGTATGTGAACTGGCTGCCTTTCTTGACCAGCTCTCCAAGAGTAAACCTCTTTTCGTCCTTCCGGCCATCGTTTGGGTCCCAGCTGTCGTCACTTTCGTCACGGGCCTCGAACCTGTCTTCGCCAATCTCGAACTCATGCAAATGATAGTCTTGCCAAGGCATAGCGCCTTGGACAACGGAATGCAGGATGTCCAAGCTGATGTCATCAGGTACGAGGATCTGGCGCCAGATCGGTGGCTTAATGCCAACAAGTTCGATTTTCAGCTCAATCAAAGTGTGTTCCGCCTATCTCAATGGCCCTGCCGTTGAAGTGACTTTTGATTTTTAAGTTGAGGCATTCAAGGGGAACATTGGCCCCTCCTGCCCTTTGGTCAGGACCGCGCCCTACTCGGCCGGCTGCAGACAGCCGCCCTCCCCGAGCTGAAACGCCGCCTCTCCCTGCGACGTACCGCTGGCCGTGCAGTCTCTTCCAGAGCCAGCCCGACCAGCCGTCGCATGGTCGTGGCAACGCTTCATCTCGGCCGTTCGGTTACGGTCGCTGGGGCGGGCGGGTCGCCTCAATGGTCTCGCCAACCGCGCCTCGGTCAGCGTTACTCCTCGCATTGCCGGACATGCTGTTCTGCCATCATTGGCGGCAAACGCTGTTCGACGACCAACGGATTGCATTTGCCACAGCTGCCAGAGGGCCGGTGATCCGCGCGATGCAAAGCATCGCAAATGATTGGGCTGCGTAGAGGGTTCGTTCGAAATCCGGGTGAGCCGAGCACGGTATCGATGCTTCGACGGTCTCCCTGCTGGTCCTTCCAGACAACACACATCGCGTTGCCACGGAAACCTGCCGTCGCGGCACGTGAGGCAGGGTCAGGCAAAGCTCTGAATCGTCCGAGTGCGGATCGGGGCAAGAAGACAGAGAAGACACCGCCCCCCGCAGCCTCTCTGTTTGCAGTTCACCCAGTTTCCTTCGCGGCCACAGCACTTCTCCCGATGTCTGAGTTGCATGACATGCTGGTCGCAGCTGTCGTCCCGTCCACAAAGGTTGTCGCCGATCTTTTTCCCCTGACCCACCAAAGAACAGGGGTGGGCCATTCCGCGCGGATCAAAAAGACCTGCGCCTGCCCCTCTCCGCTACGCTCCGCCTTCGGTGTGGCCGGGCCTTGGCCAGCTGCAAGTTGACCATCATTGCAACGCAAACAAGGAGAAGAGCAATGACCACGAACTGCATCAAATTCACCAGCGCCGACATCGAAACCGCCAAGGGCGTCGGCTCCATCTCGACCCTGACCTTCGACCTCGACATCACGGTCGAACCCGTCGCGAGCACGAACCCGATGGCCCCCACGCACCGCGTCCTCGGCCGTTCCCCGCGCGGCAAGCTGGTCGAGTGTGGCGGCATCTGGAAGAAGCAGAACAAGGAGACCGGTGCCGATTACTACACGCTGACCATCCGCGACCACGGCTTCAACGCGAACCTCGGCAAGGCCGCGAACCAGGACGATCTGTCCCTGCAGGCCGTCATCCCCTGGGGGCCCAAAGACGCCGCCTAAGCCAACGGCCAGACCGCTCCGGCGGTCTGGCTTTTTCTCGTTCCGGGGAACTAGGCCTCGGCCAGCGAAATACCGGTGTCCGAAGGATGCCGCATATTTTGGACGCGCACGCAGAGGCGGATAGTCAGACTGGATAGGTCGCGAACGCGGCTCTGATCGTTCTGTTCAGTGACAACGTGCATCGCGCGAACCCGAGTCGGAACCAACTGTCCGCAGGGAGAGCTGGGAGCCCACTGAGCAAGGCAAGCGCACCCCATCTCTTCCTCCAGTAACCTGCGCCTGGGTCGTCTTGGCGAAGCCACTGGTTTGGCAAACACATCGTTGGCCGCGGGCGAGAAAATCGAAATTCACCGGCATGAGTCTGGGGGCAACGTCTCACGCCAGTGTCACCGCCGCGCGCCTTTCCGTCGACCTGTTGGCCTTGGAGATCGCTAGCCCTGGGTCGAGCGGTCGGCAACGCCGGGGGCAGGTTTCTGGACGGCTGGCGCCTTGAGCGCTGCGTTGCACCGCTCACAACAAACCTGCCCCCGGCGTGCTCCATTTCATTCCGCCCCGTGCCGGGTGCTGCCCGCTCTCATGCCCCCGGTCTTTTCCACGATCCGTCCAACGACGATCAACGGAAAGGATCACATCATGACACTCGAACAATCCATCGACCTCGCCGAACTGCAAGCCGAAATGGCCTTCGATGCCTACCTCGCCGCCTTCGACGAAGACGCCCATCCCGAGACCCTCGACAGCCTCGAGACCGAGGCGCTGATCGCCCGCAGCCGCTACGACGACCTGCGCTCTCAGGGACTGGGTCACTGACCCAGACACCCCTGCGGGTCTTCGGATCCGCAGGGGTCTGACGCCGTCTCTAAGAAGCTTCGTGACGCCCTCAGAGGGTGCGACCCGCGCCATCCCGCGCGGGCCATTTTCGTGTTCTTGGCGCCGATCCGTGACCGGCTCGAGCGTTCGGTTTGCCTGCCATCGCGTGCGTCTTAAACACAAGTTTCGGAAGCTCTTTCGACCTGGTTGTCATGCATCGATGAGGGCGGGACCCGTTCCATGTCGCGCTGCGCAGCGGGGTCCTGACGGCGTCCAATGCCAGCAAAAAGACACAACATGCAAAACGTAATATTGCGCAATGTGATGTATTGAAGTATAAGCGAAGGAGAGAAGGAAGACGTTGGCAGGATATGGCCAATGTTTGCACATTTTGTCCGAGGGGTCTGTCATGGGCGTTTCCCGCAAAGCTGAATGCTCCGCCGCACGCGAACGCGATTGCGAGCAATCGCTGCCTCGCGCGCGTCTGTGCATGCATCCTTTTCCTGGAAGCGGGAGAACGCCCTAGTGCCGAGGCCAGCGAAAAACCTGAAGCTTGAAGAGCGCATCGAAGTGGCGCGGCGTTTCGCGGCGGGCGAAAGCGCGAAGGACCTTGCGGCGGTGTTTGGCATCTCTCCGCGCCACGTGAACCGGCTCGCAAAAGAGGAGGCAGGCGAGGGGCTCGCGGTACGCGATCCAAGCGAGACGGTGGCGTTCCGGGCCAGCCGATCTGAGCTCGATGCCTTCGATGCGGAGTGGCGCGCGCGGGGTTTTGCCAACCGGTCGCAGGCGCTCAATGCGGTGCTGCGCGGGCGGTGCGGTTTCCTCGATGTACCCCGTGATCTGGTCGCGGAATTCTGCGCCGCGTGGCGTCAGGCGAAGGATGTGAGCGACGCCGGACTGGTGCTCGCCAAGGCGGTGCATCGCGGTCGGCTGGAGGTCTCGGAGGCCGACCGCGCGGTGCTGATCGAACTGCTCGATCTTGCGCAGTCCATGAGCCGCGAGATGGGCCGGATGAAGGATGCGGCGCAGGCGCTGCGTCGTCAGGAGTGGCCGGAAAAGGAAGAAGGGCAGGGAACGGAGAGCGCGGTTCTAGAGGGCGGACCGCGCGCGAAGGGGAGCGGTCTGAGGCTGGTGCGTGAGAGTTCCGGTTCAGAATTGCATCGCCCTTCGCTGCCTCTCGGCAAGCCTCGAACGCGAACGGCGATATCCGATAATTTTCTGAAGAACCGGAACTCTCGAAATGGCTGACCCTCTCGCCCTCTACACCTCGGTCATGGGGCGGCTCTGGGAGGATGAGCGCATCCGGGGTCAGGCCGCGGCGCGGATCGACGCGCGGCTGGCGGGGCGGCGGCAAGGGCGGAGTTTTCACGCGCGTCGGATCCATGTCAGCGCGTAACGCGCTGAAGGCGGCGACGGGCAAGCCGCGCGGCGGTGTTCAAACGGATCCGGGCCGGAGGTTGCAAAACGCGTGCTTCGCTTGGGGCACAGCTCTCCTATATCAACGACAAGGCGGTCTACACCTATTCGACGCTGACCAACGCGCTGACCGATGCGGCGGTGCTTTCTGAGGAGCAGAAAGAGACATCATCGAGGACTGGGCCGGGACCTGGCGCGGCTCGACCAAGCTCGGGTTCACCTCGCACATGCTGCTCTCGTTCCCGACCGACGTGACGGTCGACCAGGTGCGCGACATCGCGATGGACTGGACGGAGCATTTCTTCGAGAGCGGCGAATACGGCGACCAGTGGGACTATGTCCTCGCGGTCCATGACGACCGGGCACACAAGCACGCCCACATCATCCTGAACAATCGCGGGTCGAAAACGGCACCTGGTTCTCCTGCTGGGCTGAGGGCGTGATGTCGCCGCAGCTGATGCGCGAGAAGCAGGCCGAGATCGCGGAAGTCTATGGCGTGATACTCGACGCCACGACCCGGCTCGAGCGCGGCATCTTCGAGAAGCCCGCCGGGATTGAGGAGATTTACCGCGCCAAGGAAGAGGCTCGCCTGCCGCGCGAGATCGTCATGACGGCCCAGGAATCTGCCATCGCGCAGGCGCAGGTGGTAGGCTTCGCCAAGGACTACAAGAACCTCGCCGACCTGCTGGACCGGATGGACCAGCGCCACATGGCCCGCGCCGTGCGCGGCATGGCCAACAGTCTCGGCTCCGGCACGCCCTGGAACTTCACCGAAGGAGAGATAGACATGAAGGACATCAAGACCGTCGGTGACGCGATCGACTATTCCGAGCGGACGATCGAGGCGCTCAGGCTCAAGGCCGAGGAACTGGACCCAGCCGAGCGCGCCGCGTTCGAGGCCAAGGCCGCTCCGATTATCGCGGACCTCTCTCAATGGTGCCGGACCCGGAGCTACGGGCGCGCTTCGGTAAGCAGCTCGAGGAACCCTATCCGCCGGGCGCGGGCAGCGAGGTGCTGATCGCCGCGCTGCAGTCCGGCAATGACGAGGGGCTGCGCGATTTGCTCGAGCGCGCCGAGGAGGCCGGCATGGACAGCGAGGATCTGGTGGCGCGCATCACGGCGGGAGGCACGCGCAACTACGGCATGGCGCAGAATTGGGTCGAGCGGGACATGAACGCGGTGCTGGCGAAGGACGGGCTCAGCGTGGAGACGGCCAATGACGACCAGCTCGACGCCGCGCTGGAAAAGGTCGACGGGTGATGGATGCGCTGATGGAACGGCGAAGGAGATGGGCGTCGAGATCGGTCTGACTCTCGCGGACGAAGAGGAGGCGACACTGCCCCTCATCGACGAGGACGACCGGACGCCCAATCCCTACCTGCAGGAGCTGCCGACATGCTGCGGGACGGTAAGCTCACCGAGGCACAGGAAGAGACCGTCGAGCGGACTCTGCAATCCGAGCTCTCCAAGGAATTGGGTGAGGAGGGCTTGGCCGAACTTCGGCGAGGCAACTACGAGGTGCTGGACGCGGTGCTGCCGAGCAAGCTCGACCAGATCACCGTCACGCAGGAATTCCTCGAGATGACCTTCGAGGAACAGGCGACCAGGTCTTCACCGATCGCGCCGCCGGGTTGCAGCAGGACAAGGCGACCGAGGTGGCGCGGCTGCGCGGCCAGCAGGAAGCGCAGGAAATGGGGCGCGACCTTGGCCGTGCCAGAGAACTTGATCGTGGTCTCAACGACGAGATGGAATTCTGAAGGGGAGATGACCGCCATGACCAAGACACTTCCCCTCTGGGCCGCGCTCCTCTTCGGTGTGATCTGCGGCGCCGTCATCGGCACCATCGTCGCCGCCTTCTACCTGACCCTGGCCCTGAAAACCGGGTTCCAGAGCTTCGACATGCTGGCGCTCTGGAAGGCGAGCGCAGGCGCCCGCGCGGCGCATCCAGAGGCCTTCAAGGTGGGGTTCGGTGCTGTCGGCTTCGGTGCAATTGGCCTAGGTGCGCTGGCGCTCGCCTGGACCTGGAAGAGGGAGCGGGACGATTACGGCTCGGCCCATTGGCAGACAAAGGCGGAGCTGAAGAAGAACGACATGCTGCAAGCGCCCGGCAAGGGTTTCGTCTGCGGCAAGCTTGGCGCGCCGACCTCGAAGGCGGAGTTCATCTCCTCGACGACGATCCCGCATGTGATGATGGTGGCACCCACCCGGGCCGGTAAGGGTGTGGGTTTCGTGATCCCGAACCTCCTGAGCTTCGCGGGTTCGGTCGTGGTGCTCGACGTGAAGGGCGAGAATTTCGAGAAGACCGCCCGGCTCCGGGCGCTGAACGGTGACGAAGTCTATCGTTTCAGCCCCTTCGACTGGGCCAATGCCACACACCGCTACAACCCGCTTGCCGGATCGCCAAGGCCCCGAGCTTCGCGCAGTGCTTCACCGAGGTCTCGATCCTGGCCGATCTCTTCCTCGACAAGGACAACAAGACACTCGACACCTTTTCCGAGGCCGGCAAGTCGATCTTTGTCGCGGCCTGCCTGCTGGCGATCCAGCGCGGCACGCCGAACCTTGGCGAGGTGAACAAGATCGTTGCAGGGGGCGAATACAAGAACGCCCAGTACAAGACCTATGCCGACGAGGCCGAGGAAGACATCCTGCGCGAGCTTTGGACCAATGCGGCCTCAGCTTCGTCGCGGCTGCTGACCTCGAACATCCAGGCGCTGATGACCGCCGGTCTCAAACAATGGGACAACCCGGCGGTGCGCTCGGCCACCGATGCGAGCGACTTCGATTTCTCCACCTTCCGGAAGACCCCGCAGTCGCTCTATATCGCCGTCTCCGAGGATCACATCGCGACCCTCGCCCCGCTCCTGCGCCTGATGTTCGCCGATCTCATCGCGTCGATCCGCCTGAACGAGCCTGGCCCGGATGAGCCTTGGCCGGTCATGATGATGATCGACGAATTCCAGCAGATGGCGCGATGCCCTATCTCGAACGCGCGATCCATTCGCTGGCAAGTTATGGCGGCCGCGTCGCGATGATCGCGCAGTCGCTGGCCTCGCTCGACCGGATCTACGGGCCGGAGGGCCGCGAGAGCCTCGAGAATGGGGCAGGGCTCAAGCTCTACATCACACCGCGCGACCAGCGCACGGTGAAGGAGGTCTCCGCAGCCGTCGGCAGCACGACCCGCGAGGCGGTGACCCGCATGTATGGACGCAACAAGGGTTTCCTTGGTGCGACTTCGACCTCGGCGCGCCTGGAAGAGCGGCCGCTCCTCTCCGAGACCGAAGCGCGCCTGATGGACCCCGACGAGGTGATCATCCTCGCCTCGCCGCAGCATCCGATCAAAGCGAGCCGGATCAAGTATTACGACGATCCTATCTTCAAGGCGATGCTGGCCCGCCAGGAGGGCAAGCCCTTCCCCTATCCGCCGAGCGTTCAGGGTGTGGGGCCATGGGGGAGCGATGGTGGTGGCGAGACCGGCTCAGACGACCAGGCGAAACCAGCCGAACGCGCGCCAGTCCGGGATCGCTCGCAGCGCCGCGAGGCGCGCGCGATGAGCGTGATGGCGATGGAGGCTGGGCGTGGGCAGCCAGAGCCCGAGACGCTGGAGCGGGAAGCGGCTGTGCCGAAGGAATGGGAGGCGGCGCTCGACCGGCAGGAGGATTTTATTGAGGAGCTGTTGGGCTAGACTGCGCCTTGCCAGCGGCCTCTAAGACCGGCATTTACGGCACTATGTCCTTTTGTTCGGCTGACACACCATGGCCCGCAAACCCGCGCTTTCGATCGACACACTGAAAGACTTCGGCGCCAACACGCTCGCGCGGCTGGTGCTGGCGGAGGCCGCGCGCAATGCCGGGTTCCGGCGGCAGGTCAAGGCGGCGCTGGCCGGGCGGGGGGGGGGCGGAGGCGATTGCCAAGCTGATCGACAGGCGGCTTTCCGGGCCGGCACGGGCGAAGAGTTTCGTTGATTGGGACAAGGCGCGGGGGTTTGCTGACGATCTGCGCAGCCTGACAGATACGATCACATCCGAACTGGGGCCAGCTTCCGCGGCGCTGGCGATGGACCGGCTTTTGCGCTTTGTCGCGACCCATAAGCAGGTCTTCGAGCGGGTCGACGATTCCTCGGGTCGGGTGCAGGGTGTCTACTATGGGGCGATCCATGACATTGGTGTCCTCGCGCCGGAACTGGCGGCGGATGACGCTGACCTGTTGCCGGACAAGATCATGGCCGCGCTTGGCGAAACCACCCATGGTTACCTGACCGATATGACCAATGCCGTGGCACCGCATTTGCCGCAAGATACACTTACCCGCTGGGACGCGGAGTTGACCGCGGCCATCGCCGAGAGAAGGGCCGAGGAAGCGGCGCAGCAATCCGACGGTTGGCTTTATTCCATGACAGGGCAATGGGCAGAGATGCGACAGACCATTGCCTTGGAGCGCGGCGATCTGGACCTGCTGGTCGCACTGGAGGCAGCAAAGAAGCCGCATATGCAGGACACGCTGGGGATTGCCGAAGCGTTGCTTGGAGCCGGGCGCGCGGCGGAGGCGCTGGACTGGGTGCGCAAACCGGGGCGGCGCAGCTTTGGCGAAGATGACGAGCTGTCACCCCGGCGGGTCGCATTGGAGGCGCGAATCCTTGAGGCTTTGGGTGACCGGCCGGCAGCACAAGCGCTAAGGTGGCGGTGTTTCGAAATCCGGCTTTCGGCGGACATCCTGAGGGACTATCTGAAAGGTCTGCCTGATTTCAAGGATATGGAAACCGAGGATCGCGCTTGTGCGGTCGCTCGCAAACATGCCAATCCCGAAAGCGCGCTGCAATTCTTTCTTGACTGGCCGCGCCTAGATCTGGCCGCCAACCTGATTGTCACCAATCGCCAACACTGGAAAGGCGGCGACTGGCACATCCTTCCCAAAATCGCATCCCTGCTCGAACACGATCACCCGCTCGCGGCCACAATCCTCTACCGCGCCCTGCTTGACGACATCCTAAGCAAGGCGCGCTCCAAAGCCTACGGCCATGGTGCGAAATACCTTGCGATACTGACATTGCTTGCCAATGACGCGGATGCCATCCGACCCGTCGAAATGCTAGATCACGCGACCTACCGCGACGGATTGAAGGCGGATCATCCGCGTAAATCCGGGTTCTGGCGGCAGGTCGAAGACGGCTGACTTCGAAAAGGAAAAAAGGTAAAGTCGGCCCTTAGCGGACGTTCGGTCCAAACCCGTCCAATGGCTTCTTTATCTCATAACCTATCTAAGGCGTGAAAACCGGCAAGTCCGACGGGGCGCGCATGCGCCCCGCCCTTTGGCATAGCAGGAAAATGCCGTTATTGCCCCGAGAGGGCCGCGTAGACCGCGCTCTCGAAATCCATATACCCTGGAAAGGAGACCCCATCTGCGAACGGCAGGATCTGCGTTGCCCAGTAGCCGCCGATCCCATTCTTTCGATCTATCCAATAGTAGCTGTTCGCCAGCCCGGCCCAGCCGATGGCGCCGGCCGGGCGCCCGGTGGACGCGTCTTCGGTGTTGACCATGAAGGTGTAGGACCAGTCCTTGGGTATGCCCGGAAAGAACTCTGCATCATTCGAAAGCGAGGGAATGACGCCGGGCAGCATGGTGACTTTCTGCGGTGGGACAAGTGCGCCCTGCACGGCCCATTCGACGGTTTCGGGTTTCAGGACCCGCCCGTTCGGACCGGCACCGTCGTTCAACCACATGCGGATAAACTTCATGTATTCCGGCACAGTCGCGTAGAGCCCGTGGCCGCCCATGTGGACCTCAGGGTCATCAGGTAGTGCGAAGTCGTCCATCGGGGTCAGCCCGCCATCCTCGCCCCGCGCGTGGATGGTCGCGGTCCGCTCCTTCATGTCGGGCGTCCGGGTAAAGGCGATATCCTGCATGCCGAGCTGGTCGAAGATCCTCTCTTTCATAACCTCGCCCAGGCGTTTGCCGCGGATGCCTTCGACGACCTGTCCGACCCAGTCGATGTTCGTGCCGTATTCCCACTTCGTGCCCGGATCGAATAGCAGCGGGGTTTCGATGCAGGCGCGGCTGCCGGTGACGACAGAGGGCTGGCCCTGCTCTTCGGCGAGGCGCTTATAGGTCTCGTTAAAGAAATCATAGCCAAAACCGGCCGTGTGCAGCATCAGTTGGCGGGTCGTGACATCACTTTTGGGGGCGCGCAGTCTGGGGGTGCCGTCCGCGTCGAACCCGTCGATCACCTTCAACTCACCGATGGCCGGGGCGTAGTTTTTCGCAGGCGCATCGAGGTCCAACAAACCCTCCTCGACACATTGCAGGGCTGTGGTGCCAGCGATTGCCTTGGTGGTCGAGAAGATGGCGAAGACCGTGTCCTCCGTCATTGCGTCGCCGTCCAGCCGCCGCTCTCCGGCCGCGCCGGCGTAGATATCGCCATTGCGGTCCGTTGCCATCGCGACAACCCCGGGCACACGCGACGGACCGGTGCCCAGTCCGTTCAGAACGGCGTCACACCGGATTTTCAGATCGTTTGGGTTGATGTCCTTCATTGGTTCCTCCCTTGAAGATGTGAAGAGAAGAATGCGGAACACTGATCGGCCGCGCTGTTCGCAACCGGTATGTTCTGTCCGATTTCGGAAACGAAGTCAGTGCGGGCGGACGCGTCGTGCGACCCGACCACGCGTCTGCGACGGCGTTTCTCCGAACCTTTCTCGATACCGGCCGGCCAGAGCGCCGAAGTTCGAAAAGCCCCAGTCTGCGGCGATCACGGTGACGGTCACATTGGCTGGCAAAGTTTCAAGATCCCGGCGAAAGCCGTCAAGCCGCCGCGCCACGAGGAATGCCCGAGGCGAAATACCTCGAAACTTCTGAAATCCGCCGGACAGTGTCCTTGCAGAAACGCCGACACGCTTGGCCACATCGCCGATTGAAGGTGCTTCGCGCGCTTCGGCTTCCATGATCTCCTCGGCCGCGCGAACGTAACCGGGGGCTGCACAGCGGGCCCCGGTCTCAAGGCTCAACCCAGCGGCCGATGCCCACTGTCGCAGAAGTTCGACGCAAAGCATCTCTTCGATATGCCGCACCAAGACTGCGTCGGATGAGACTTCGCCCGCGCGCGTTAAGGCACGGGTGGCATAATCGAGAAGCGCGGGCCAGGCTGAGTTGGGGCCGCCGATCTTGACACGGCTCGTCCACAGGCGGTCATCCGGCACGAAACCGAACCACCTCTCGGCCGTATCAACCATCGCCTGATGCGGGATCGTGAGGTTCAGCTGCATATGGTCGGGATCACCCTCAAGCCAATATTCGGCTCGGGAGCAATCTACGACAAAGCTTTCCCCGGCAGCGGTTGCAATAGAGCCACCATCGGTTTGATGATCCAATGCCCCGCGCAGGGTGTTAAGAACAAGGATGTTTCCGGCATCAGGATCGAAACGGTCAAGGTGAATGCCGGTGCCGTAGGCAAACCGGGTCATGGTCACACAGCCCGCCTTCGCCGAAATCATGGTCGCATCCGGCAGGGACAAGCGATCCAAAGGCCGCACCCGATATCGCATATAGACCGACCGGCAGAAGTCCTCCACTTCGTCCCAATCAGCTGAATGGGTTTTCTGCCGGTGCCTGATCGGCGCCCCTAACGAATCCAGAACAAGTGCATGTTCCAGCAAAACCCCGCTCCTCCTCGTGATTCCATTGTCAATGTAACACGATATTGGCGAGGTAGACATCCGGCATTGGTCGTAAAGAAATGAACGTGTTGGTGGGGACGCGCCGACACGGTCGCGATCTGGCGTAGGTTCTGATCGAGCGCGTTGTCCCCCCGGCGTGTGAGGCTCTACAATGCCGACATTGGTTCAAGCCGCAGCGAATGACCGCTTCTCTAATTGGGTGTCTGGGTCAAGCTCATTTTCCTTCTTTTGAATGATCAAGGATCGTTTGTCCGGGTCACGCTTCTCTTCGCAGTCTGGTTTGGCGTTCGAAGGGCGCCGCTGCATGCATGTGTCGGATCGGTTGTGGAGAGCCCTGCTTCCCGGCGCGCTTCAAGTTGCGCAGCAGACATTTTCGTCTTCATCCACAGACCTCGTCCGGATTGGACGATCCCATCAGGTTGAGTGGTTGGCTTTTATGTCATGCCGTGCCTCCTACTTGTTCCTGATGGAATTCACTGCCGTCGATCCACATACGGTGGAGCAGAACGGCAAGTTTGCGGGCGACGGCAACAACTGCGCGTCGGCGACCTTTGGTGCGCATCAATCGCATGCCCCATGATTTGATCTGTGACCCTGCCATGGTTCGCATCAGTAATGCGTTGGCAGCGGCATAGAGAGTCGCACGAACATCTCGATCGCCTGCCTTTGATATTCGGCCAGGATTGTCATGCTCCCCAGATTGAAAGCGTCTTGGCGTCAAACCAAAGTGCGCAGCAACTGTGCGCGAACGCTTGAAGCGGCTCGGATCGTCAACTGCGGCCTTGAATGTTAGTGCTGCAATGGGTCCAACACCAGGTACGGTCATCATCCGCATGCAAACCTTGTCTTGAGACGCTGCACGTTTCACGCGTCGATCCAGCTCAAGGTGGTGTTGGAACAAGACAACCCGCGCGTCGAGCAATGGAATGATTGCGTGCGCAAGGATATCATCCATTTCGATCATCGGTCTTACCAAACCATCGAAAGACCCATGCTTCACCGTTCGCGGCAATCGTACGCCGAAGATTTTCAGCAGCCCACGAACCTCGTTGGCCAGATCCATCGTCTTCTTGAGTAATGCCTTTCGGGTGCTCAAAAGCGCACGCAACCCATGGGCCTCCCGGCTCTTCATGTGAACAGGACTGAACCAACCAGTACGCAAAATTTGGGCAATGCCCTTTGCATCGGTCTTGTCAGTTTTGTTCCGCATTGCGGACAAGGCAGCGCTTACCTGCCGCGCCTCCATGCACACGACCTCAAAGCCTGACGACTGCAAACCAAAGAACAGATGTTGGCTCATCGCCCCCGCTTCAAAACCGACACGTTCGATGGGGTGCTCAAAAGCTTCAAGGCACGCACCAATGTCCGCAACTTCGCATGGCAGCTCTCGTTCCAAGCAAACCTTGCCTTTGCTATCGACGATGCACAAAGCACACGACCGAAGCGACACATCCAAACCAGCATAGTATTCCATCATCTGTCTCCCTCATTCACAGCTGTGCTGTGATCCTACCGGGAGCTCGACCAAAGTGCAGGGTCAGCCCAATTACGCATGCTCCCCGCCCGACCCCGTCGAAGCTTTCCTTCAATTTGGCAAATAGAACTCCGTGATCCCCCGCTTCCCCTCGGCCCGCCCGAGCTGGACGATCACATCGATGGACTTGCGGATGTATTCCCGCACTTCTGCGAATGTCAGCGGTGTGCCAGCCTGCAGTACCATGATTGCAAGCCGGTCGATGGCGAGTTCTGCGGTTTCGGCGTGGATGGTTGAGACCGACCCGCCATGGCCGGTGTTGATGGCTTCGAGATAGGTCAGGGCCTCTGCGCCGCGCAGCTCGCCGACGATAATCCGGTCAGGGCGCATGCGGAGGGAGGCCTGCAGGAGGGCGTTGGCGCTGCGTTGCGAGCCGGAACCGCGGTCGGCCAGGAGGGCGACCGTGTTCGGCTGGCCGGGGAAGAGTTCGAAGGCGTCCTCAATGGTGATCAGCCGTTCGTGCTCACTGACATGCGTCAGGAGGTGACGAGCGAACGTGGTCTTGCCGGTTGAGGTGCCGCCGCTGATCAGGACGTTGAGCCGTGCCTCGACAAGGGTCTGTAGGGCAGCTTCGAGGTTCTCTTCGGCGAGGGAGGCGATGTTTTTCATCTTCTCGGCGCGGAGGGCATCGAGCGAGACGGCTTTGCCGAAGAGATAGGCGGGGGCGTAATCCCGGACGCTGCCCGAGGCAAAGAGGCGGATGGTGATCGAGGCGCCGCGATCGATGGCGGGCGGCACGGCGACCTGGACCCGGAGGGGCCGGCCTGCATATTCCACCTTGCCGGAGACGAGCGGGTTCTTTTCAGAGACGCGGGCCTTGGCATCGCCGACGATGGTTTGGGCCATGTTGAGCGCGGTCGTCCGGTCCACGGTCTGGCCTTCGTGGCGCATGGTGGCGTCACCCGCGACCTCGAGCCAGACGTTGCCGTCCGGGTTGATCGCGATCTCGACCACGTCGTCACGCCTTAGAAGATCGCGGAACGGGTCGAGATACCGCTCGAGGTAAGAGGCTGGGCTGTCAGTCCGGGTCAATATATCACCACATCCCGGTCCACGAGCACGGTGACCGAGGCGCCCTGATCGACATAGATCGTCGGCGCGATCGACACCTGGTCGGCGATGACCGAGCCGACGGCATCCTGAAAATCGCTGCCGACATCGCCCAGAACGACGCTGGTGGTTTCATTGTTGGCGCTCTCGGCTGCGACGGCCGGTGCCGCCCCGATCACGGAAATCAGCGCGGCCCCGCCGAAGCGCTCGGCGAATTTGGTGTCTACGAGACCGGTCAGGCCCGAGCGGCCGAGTTGATCGCCGCCCACGGCGGCGATCTCCATCGAGGTGCCGTCCGGCGTCAAGACGCGGGTCCAGAGGATCAGGATGCGCTTCTGATGCATGTCGATGCCTGACCGGTACTGGCCAAAAAGGCGGGAGCCTCGGGGGATCAGGATCCGGTCCCCGGAAAACGCCGGGACCGGTTCCGAGACGATCGCGACCACGGAGCCAGGTAGATCGCTGTTGATAGCGGTCTGGAGCGCGGCCTGAATGACCGAGCCTTGGGTCAGGGTGCGTTCGGGATGGGTGAGATGGGCGGCTTCCTGTACCTCGAGCGGTCGCGCACTCTGCAGGAATTGCTCGTTGCCTGACAGGACGACCCCCCGGTGCCTGCGGCAATAGGATCGGCCACCGCCGCGCCACTTTGGCCGCCACGGGGACCATCGGCATAGACCACGGCCGGCGATTTGATCTGTGCGGTCAGAAGCTCCTCGGCGACCCGTTCGGCCTCGCGCTGGCGCTGTTCCTCTTCCTGACGCCGGCGCTCTTCGAGAAGGCGCTGATCGGCGATCAGCCCTTCGCGGTCGAGCTCGGCCTCAAGCCCCTCGCGCTGCGCCCGTTCGGCATCAAGCATGGCTTGCAGCCCTTCGATACGGGTCTCGGTCTGGCGCTGCAGGTTGGCCAGCTCGGTTTCCTTGGCGGCGAGCGTCGCTTCAAGCGCCACCTTCTGTTCGTCGAAGGCTTCGCGCAGGTCGGCAACGGCGAACTGGATTTCCGAGTTGCGGGCGGCCTGGCTGGTGGCGAGGGCCTCGCGGAGCTTGGCGATCTCGGCCAACACCTCGGCGCTTGGCTCCGGGGCAGGGGCCGCAGGCACATCGAGCGCTTCCTCGACCGCGATCAGCGCGTCATTGACCCGCTGCTCTGTCTCATCTGGCGGGAACTCCAATCGCCCGCCCGTGCCGGGGCGGCGGTCCTGAAAGGTCTCGACATCGGAGGTCTCAAGCGCGCTGTCACCTTCCTGCAGACCGGTCGCCAGGAAATACGCCACACCTGCCCCGCCGAGGGCAAGGGCGGCGGCAAGCGCGCCGACCCCGAGGCTGTTGCCGCGTCGCTTAGATTTGCCGCGCTGGCTGAATTGATCGAGACGGTCTTGCAGGTCGGGAGGGGTTTGTTCGGGCCATGGTCAGTTGCTCACGTAGATGGCGCTCTCGTCGCGCCAGGCGCAGATCGCCTCGTCGCCGATGCGCAGTGTCCAGTAGGTGTTCACCCCGAGCACGCGGACCGTGTTGCCGGCTTGCGTCCAGTTGACCGTGCGCTCACGGCCCTGGTCATCGGCCTTGAAGAGGGCGGGCTGGCGGCCGTTTTCCGGGAAGACGAAATACGTGTAGCGCCCGTCGTCATAGATATGGCTGGGGCGGAAGTCGCCCTCGCCGGAGACGCGGTAGTTGTAGTTGCGCGGGGCCTCGAAGCCTTTGGGCTGGGTGGCACCCGCCGCGCGGCGTTCCTCGTCGGGGTAGCGGAAGCGGACCTCGAAGAACATGCCGGTGCGGTTCGGGATCGAGCCCTCGCGCAGGTGGAAGGAATAGGTGCGGCGGTTGGTGATGACCGTCATGTTGGTCGAGGCCTGCGCCACATGCGGCTTGATGGTCAGCACGTTGCCGAGCTCGGGGATCGGATCGACCTGGAAACTTTCGGTGTCGCCGACGATCACGGCCTCGAAGCGTTCCCCGGCTCCGAAATGAATGGTCGTCGAATGCCTGAGATCGGTTTCGATCCGGTAGACCTGGTTCTCGTTGTAGACGGCAGTGCGGATACGGATATCGAGCGGGCCGCCTTGGGGCGTGGCTTCGGCGAGTGCAGCAACAGGAAGGGCAAGCGCCAGGAGGAGCGCGGGCAGGGATTTCATGAGGGTCAGTTCTCCAGGGTCTCGGCGTCGACGCGGTAGGAGGTCACCACGAAGCCCAAGGGGTTGGCCCAGACATCCTGAAGGCGCTGGCGAGTTTCGGGTTGGAAGTCGTAGCCGACGGTGGCGACGTAGGACCGGGTCACGGTGCGGGTGTCGCGGGGTCGACGCAGCGTGCGGGTGAAGCGGACCTGGGCCACGCCGCGCTCGATTTGGTTCACCGACTTGATGACCACCTCGATCTTGGCGTCGCGCCCGTAGACGGTGATCGGGTAATCCTCGTTGGTGGAAGACCATAGATCGCGCAGCGTGCGGGCGGCATCGCCATCGGAACGGTCGAGCACCGAGTTGATGCGCGGCTCGCCGTCGGTCAGGTCGTAGGTTTCCCGATCATCGACGTAAGCGACGAGATTGGCCTGGATGATGGCGTCGCTTTCCGAGAGCGTCAGCGCTTGGACGGCGGCCACCCGGTCCATCTCGCCGGTTTCCTTGTCCACGACGACCACGAAGGTCTCTGTCGTTTTGAGCGGAAAGAGGCTCGCGCCCGCAACCATGCCGGCGACGCCGACCAGCACGCCTGCCGCCGCGACGAACCACGCAAAGCGCTCGCGCTGCCTTGGCCCGTAGATGAAATCCGCTTCAAAGGCGTCGCGGTCAGGCGCGGAGGAACTGGTCACAAGCTTCTTCAAAGTCGTCGTCTTTCACATCAGGGTTTGCGGAAGGCCTTGGCGGCGGAGAGAAGCGCGCCGGGGCTTTGGCGGATCATCTCGCCGGTCTTCACGACGCCCGCGTTCGCTATCTGGTTCAGCTCATGTGGGGATTTTCCGGTGACGAGACGCGAGGCAGCACCCGTGCCGTACTCGCGCGTGTTCACGAAGCCCTGACGTGCGAGGCCGGTGAGACCCACGGCATTGGAGGCAATGCCGACGACACCGGTGAGATTGGAGGCGATGTAGGGGACCGAGGCCATGATCCCGGCGCTGAGGATGAGGATCACGAGGAAGGGCAGGATGAGGCTGACGGTCTCGACATCGTTTGGGTCGGCAGAGGCGTCCCCGATCGCCTCGGCGATGGCGACGATGATGCCCGCAGCGCCTGCCGCGGCGACCGGCATGAGCGCATAGCCGATGGTGGCGCGGGTCCAGGCCTCGAAGAGAGACTGCGTCGGTTTGAACAGCGAGGTCACGATCATGAAGGGGGCGATGACGATCATCAGCGCGAAGACGATGCGGGCGAAGGCGATGATCCCTGCGGTGACGGCGGCGAAGACGGCGGAGAGGACGAAGAAGATGGCACCCAGAACCGCGCCGAAGACCCAGCCCGCGCGGTCGCCGATCGTATCGCCATAGGCGGTGATGCGGGCGACCATATTGTCGAGGCTCTCATAGACCCCTGCCTCGTCGCCCGAGCCGGTAAGCGCCAGGATCGAGGCGCCCACGGAGTCGGGCACGCGCGTGACGATGTCATAGATGACGCTGAAATTATCCCAACTCTGCGCGAAGATCCCGACCAGGGCCACTTTCATCCCGAAGGCAAACCCGGTTCCGAAGGGCAGGGGGCGGAGCTGCATGACCGCGTTGATCCCGAGGAGCACGACAAGGAGCGTCGCGCCCGCCGAGATGACATTACCGACCGAGGCCGCCGAGGAGATAAAGCCGTCCTGCGCCACGGTGTTCACCGCGGCGTCGACTTGGCCAAGGATGTCGCGAATGACCCCCATTTACTCCGCACAGGCCTCCACAACTTGCGCCTCGAGCGCGTCCGCCTTGGCGTAGAGCTCGAGCACGTTGAAGGGCAGGCGCGGGTTGTCCGAGGTCTGGAACCGGGGCAGGGCGGCAAGCGCCTGATCCCAGGCGAACTGATCCAGCAGGCAGGTGCAGGTTTCCGAAGCGAGCGCCTCTTCGGCAATCAGGATGCGCAAGATCGCGCGGTAGCCATTGCGCAGATAGGCGGTTTCGGCCAGATCGGTAGGGGGTTTCGGAACACGACATTCATCCGTTTGATCCCGCGCGATGGCCATCGAGTTGAAGGGCGTGTCGCCGGAAGGGTTCGTGCTCGGGGTCTGGGCCGACGCAGCATTGTGCAGGATGCTCAAGACAAGGGCGGCGAGACCGAGCGCCCGGCCTGGAGCCAAGCTGCGGGTCATGGTTTGCCTCATGGATCCACCGCCATCGAGCGGAACTTGCGCTCATCCGCGAGGGTCGCGGCATCGACAACGCCAAGCTGGCCGGCACTCACGCCTTGCGCCGCTTCCAGCCGCCAAATCTGGGTCAGGATGATGCCAAGCTCGGCGGTGACGCGGGTGTTGAGATCGACGGCAGCCTTCAGCCCGTCCTGATCGTCGATGAGCCCGACCATGGTCTCGAGCCGCTCAAGGCTTTGGCCCGCTTCTTCGTGGCTTTCCTGTGCCGCGACGGAGAGCATGGCGCTGGCCCCGGCGGAAGCGGCGATGCGGTTATCGGCGGGCTCATCCGAGCCAGAAAGCGTGCTCAGGCGTTCCGAAGTAAACCCGCTGCCCGAAAGCACCCGTTCGACCGAGGCCGAGAGTTCTGCACCCGGATTGAAGCCGCTGAGAAAATCGCCGCTTGCCAGCGATTGTGCGGTATTGAGGGGCGCCACCAGCTTGCCGCGCAGCGCTCGGAATTCTTCGACCGTGGCGAAGAGTTCTCCGAGCCCGCTGCCTTCAATGAGCGAGGTCAGTTGCGCCTCGAGGTTCGTGAGCTGCGAGAGCTGGGTTTCCAGTTCCAGCCGCATTGTGGCGAGCTGCTGCATCTGGACATTCAGGTCCTCGGCCATGTGTTCGAGCTGCGCCACGAGTTGACCAAGCTGCGAGCCATCAAAGGTTGGGACGCCCTGGGCCGTTGCGGGCGAGGTAAACCCGAGTGTGGCGACCGCGGCCACGGTCAGGAGAAGCTGTCTCATTCGGGAACTCCCATCTGCATGAAGTCGCGCTCCGCCAACCGGTCTGCGACGAGGTGCTGCGCATAGACCGCCTCGCGCTGCTGGTTGGCGGCCATCAGCCGGACGCGAAGGTTGAGGATGCGGCCAATCTCGGCCTTGGCGTAGGTGTTGAGTTCCCAGGCCGCCTTGGCATTGGGTTGCGCATCGATCTGCAGGATGATCGCGCGGAGGCGGTTGATCACTTGCTCGGTCGTTGCCGAACTGTCGGCGGCGTAATAGACGCCCGCCTCGGAGATGCTGGCATATTCGGCGAGCGCAAAATCCGAGGGCGAGAGCGTGCCAAGCGCGTCGGCACCGCCCACCACAGCGAGGTATTCGTTGTAGAATTTCGAGATGTTGCGCACATAGCCTTGGGTCTCGGCAAAGGGCGGCACGCCCCCGTATTCGATGACCCGACCCGGCCCCGCGTTATAGGCCGCGAGCGCATGGGGTATGTTGCCGAAGCGGTTGAGCTGGGTGGTGATATAGCGCGCGCCGCCGCGGAGGTTGTCTTTCACGTCATAGCGGTCGACGCCGAGATCGGAGGCGGTGCCAGGCATGAGCTGGGTCAGGCCATAAGCCCCGACCGGGCTTTCAGCGGCGACGTTGAAGCGACTCTCCTGTTTAATCAGAGCCTGGAAGAGGCAGCGCCACTGGGTGGCCGAGAGACCGGCGCGGGCCACACCGGGCGCGCCTGCGAACTCGCCGGCGACCTCGACGATCATCATCTCGACCGTCTCGCGGCCCTCGCCGAAGAGGCGGCTGTTCATCGGGCTTGGATCGGTATTGGGATAGACCGCCGCCACCCCGAAATCCGCATTGCCCTCGAGCGCACGGATGTCGAAGCCAGGCCCGGTAATGGCAGCGGTCATTTCCTCGAGGACGCGCAGCTGGTCGGCCTGCACATCCGCCAGCGTGGACTCGGTCCGATCCTTGTCCTGCTGGACGCTTAGATCCTCGGCCAATGCCCTCACCCGGGCGATGGCGCGACCGATCGCGGAATTGTCCTGTGTCGGCACGCCCTGGGCATGCGCAGGCAGGGCGCTGAGGCCGAGGCAGAGCCCGGCGGATATGATCGCGGCGCGGCTCATTCCGAACGGGGCAGGGGCTCGAAGGTGCAGTCAGGCTTGGCCGTCTCCTGCACCGGTGCGCCCATGGTCGAGAAGGACAGGGCGGACCGCGTCACTTGCGGCTCGCCATTGCGTCCGAAACAGGGCGAGGTTTTCTCGGTGTATTTCTCGCAAGCGGAAAGAAGGCTCGCGGCGGCGCAAAGCGCGAGGAGGGGTTTCGAACTCATATCACATGTCTCCAGAAATCGGGATTGGCGCGCCAATCGGCAGGCACGCGGGCCTCGCCAGTGGCGCCGCCGCCAAGGATGGGAAGGAGGTCGCCAAGTGCGGAGAGATCGGCATCGACGAAGACGCTGTCGCCCGCCGAGCGGATAAGCGCGATGCGCTGGCCGATGGTCGGCTGCACGAGAAGGGCAGCCTCCTTGGCGTTGACGCGGAGAAAATCGTAATCGGAGACGGTGGCGCGATCGTTCGGGAAGAGGATCTGCGTCGGCACCGTCTCGACGATGGTTTTGCCGACGCGGCTGTCGCGCAACTGGCTCGGATACTGCGTCATCATGATGACGACGCAGTTCATCTTGCGAAGCGTCACCAGCCAGTTTTCCAGCCGCGCCCCGAAATACGGATCGTCCAAGAGCTTCCACGCTTCGTCGAGCACGATGATGGTGGGACGGCGGTCTTCGACCACGCGTTCGATCTGGCGGAAGATGTAGGAGAGTACCGCCATGCGCTCGGTCGTCATGTCGAGGATCTCGGTCATATCAAACCCGACGATGTCGCCCGTGAGCTTGAGGCCCGCGCCGCGCTCGGGCTCGTCGAACACCCAGCCATAGCGCCCGCCGGGGGCCCATTCGGCAACGCGGGATTGCAGCTCGCCATCATCATCGAGTGACTGGAACAGGGTCTCGAAACTGGCGAAACGCTGCAGCGCCGCCCCCGCATCGGCGTTCTGGCCGACCGCGCTTTGGATATGGCGGGATTGCTCGCCCGAGAGCGTGCCATTCCGTGTGAGAAGTGTCGCAAGCCAGTCCGAGAGCCAGGCGCGGCCGCGCTCGTCGGTTTCGGTGGCGAGCGGGTTCAGACCTGTCGGCACGCCAGCCCGGATTTCGTTATAGCGCCCGCCGAGGGCGCGCACGGCCATCTCCAGGCCGCGATCCTTGTCGAAGAAGAAAAGCCGTGCGCCGACCCGCTGCGCCTGCGCTGCGAGAAAGGCAGTGGTGAGCGTCTTGCCGGTCCCGGTGCGCCCCAGAACCAGCGTATGGCCAACGGTCGGTTCCTTGCCTGGGGCTCCCGCCTCGTGGAAATTGAAGCGATAACCAGAGGTGCCGACCGTGGGCAGGACCGAAATGGTCTGACCCCAGGGCGACTGATCAGGACCGCGTCCTTCGACGCTACCATGCAGAGCTGCGAAGTCGGCGAAATTGATGGAGGAAATCGGCGTCTTGCGAGCGCGGTAGCCGAAATTGCCGGGGGATTGTGCGAAGTAGGTGGCTTTCAGCGCCATGTTCTCGCGCACGATGACGGACATGATCTCCTGACCCACGCGTTTGATCTGGGCGGCGGCCCGTTCGAGCGTGTCGCGGTCCGGCGCGTAGACCGCGATGGAGAGGTGATGGTCCCCGAAGGCGATGCGTCCTGCCTCCTGGTCGTCGGCAGCCTGGCCCAATTGTTCGCGCAGGGAGACGGCCGCATCGTCGGAGGCCTGCATCTGGCGGATGATGCGCTGGATGCGTTCGGCCATGATGTTGTTCGGGATCGGGCTGAAGGAGTTCGTGAGCACGATGTCGAGCGGCAGGTCGAGCGCGTCGAGCAGCGTCACATCGGTCAATGCCGGGTAGGTCTTCATCGAAAAGAGCGCGCCGTATTTGACCCGCCCAGTCACGGCGTCGGTCAGGGTGACGACGTCGCCGTCGAAGGTCGCGCGGCAATTGCTCAAAATATGTGAAAGAGGCAGAGCGCTTTGTCCGAAGGCTATGGGGGAGAAGCTGCCCGCGTTCAGCGTGTTTAGATAGCCCAGCCATTCACCACCCGTGCGGGTCAGGCGCACAGGGTTGGCCGAAGACAGAGCCACCTCGAAAAAGCCCATGACCTCGTTCAGCTCCTGCAGGCGCGTCGCGCGGTCCTTGACCCAGGCTTTGCGGGCCAGCGTCCGAAGGAATGGAATGCGCGCGGAGATATCGGGGCGCCGGATCACGCTGAGATAGAGTTGGCGCTTGGCCGGGCGCAGGTCTTTCACATGGGCCTGCCAGCGGGCATCTATCGCGGCGGCGAAGCTGTCGCCCTCGATGGGGCGCATCCCCAGATCCTGTGGCACGGAGATGCGGTGGATGTAAAAGCCGAAGGCATTGCCGGTCTGGGCGACGATGGCGGCAACCGCGCGCTTGAGCGCATCGAGCCGTGCGTCTTCGCTGGTCATCGGGTTCAGACCATCAAGGCGCAGGGTCGCCATCAGATCGCCCTCGCGCAGCACCATCACATCGTCATCGGCAAGCGCGAAATACGGCAGGTGATCAGCGAGATAGCTCTCCCGCGCGAACTCCCCGCCGCCAGCCTGAAGCAGAGCGGTTCCGTGAGTGGAAAGTGTGCCCGCATCAAGCGCCAAAGCTGTCGCCTCCATGCAGGGCGCGGTTCTTCGTCGGGCGCACCGAGCCGTAGGAAACGCGCAGGACCTCGAAGAAATGCGGCTCGCGGTCGGCGACGAACCAGAGGATCGGATAGGCGACGAGGCCGATCAGGAAGAAGACCATGGACTTGGTCCAGATGAACGGCAGAACGACCCCGGTCGCCAGCACCACGAGGTATCCGACAGGGAGGCCCAGATACTTGGGCGGTCGGGCGAGGCCCAGAAAAAGGGGGGATCGTTCTGCCACTTCGATGCTTCCCTGCTTAACGATGAAAATGAATCCGCAGGTCGGCTCGAGGCAGCGTTTGCGAAGCACAACGCGTTCGAGGCGACCGTAGGATGCGAGATTGCAGGGAAGTCATCAATCGGGCCTCTTCTCAGGAGAAGCCGTCAACGATGGTGCCGGCCGGAGATCAGCACGATCCCGATGATGACCGAGGCAAACCAGCCCCAGTTGAGCCGCCCCATCATGCACATGAAACCGGTGGCCGATGACCGCGAGCGTGGCGACCGCGATCCGATCGGACCGGTCAGGGCAGCCTCAACGGTTTCCAGCATGGTCTGGATCGGTGACAAGTCTTCGCGCGAGGGCTGGCGTTGCGAAAGCCGCCAAGGTTGTGGCGACAGGCAGAGGCGCGCTGAGGCGATGTCGGAGCATGCGAAGTTTCCTTGTTTTACTGAAGATCGATGAGGACGGGCGCGCGGGCTGGAACACCGTCTGCGACGCGGATGTCCGGAGCGGAAACAGGCTTACCTGCCAGCCGGGACCGGATCCGATGGATGCGCGCGATATAGTCGCGGGTCTCGGTGAAAGGCGGGACGCCTGAATACTCGATCACGCGGTGCGGCCCGGCATTATAGGCTGCGAGCGCCAGGTCGATGTCCTTGAACGTGGCGAGCTGCGCGAGCAGATAGCGCGCCGCGCCATCGAGGTTCTGGGAGGGATCGCGCGGATCGACTCCGAGGCCGCGGGCCGTGTCTGGCATCAGCTGGCCAAGACCATAGGCATCCTTCGGGCTGACGGCGGTCGGGTTGTAGCTGCTTTCAGCCTCGACCAGGGCGCGGAACAGAATTTGCCAGTCGTCCGCATCAAGGCTGACCTGCCGCAGGGCACGGTTCCCCTGGTGGCGGACGGCAGTCGTGCGGATCAGGGAGAGGGTGTCGTCGCGACTGGAAGGCGGCGTGGCGTCCAACGAGGCCAGAACGACCTCGGCTTCAGCGCTATGTTCCAAACCAGCCCAGGCAGGGCGCTCACCGTGAAAGGTCCAGCCCGAAGTCCGGGCTGTGCCGTCGCGGCCGAAGGCGATAACGTCAGCCGCGCTCCTCGAGGGTGATGCTGTAGTCAGGACCAAAGCGCAGATCGCGCCCGTCACCGAACTCGAGATGATGTTTGAAGAGCCCTGGCCATATGTTGAAATACCGCGGCTCAGGCCCGTGCGGGGTGATCCGGGTCGAGACCAGAATGGCTTCCGGCTCACCCTCGCGCAGGTAGATGCACTGGTAGCGCGGCTTGCCATCGTCCGTGAACCCCACGAGTTCATACCGGCAGCGGAACGCGATGCCCTGTTCGGACAGGTCTTTGACACCATCGATGGTGATCAGGATCTGGTTGCGCGCTATCGGCATGTTCGGACTCTCCCCACGAGAGCCCTTCTACTGCACGACACTAAGGCCATAAAGTCATATGGAGTCAATACGACATATTGCAGAAAAATACATATTGCGCGATAGTCTGCGCAACTTTTGCGGGAGAGCGACATGAAGCGACAGGCGATGGCAGCGGCGATGGGGGTGATGGCGGTGTTCGGAGCCCCGGGGAAGGCGCAGGCCTATGACATCGACTGCGCCATCATGCTCTGCATGGCTGGCGGCTTCCCCCCGAGCGCAGTCTGTGCACGGGCCTATCGCACTATGATCCGCCGCATCACGCCCTGGCCGAGCCTGCCGCCCTTCGGGGTCTGCACCTTCGCACATGTGCCGGTCGAGCTGGGCGGGCCCGGCGGGGAGGGCGAGCTCGACACCACTCTGCCCGAATACGAATGGCTGAACCGCACCCATGTGATCTGGTTCACCGGTCAAGCCTATAGAGAAAGGGGAGGTGAACAGTATTGGGACTGGTCTCTCCGTTCCTGCGACCGAGAGAACCGCACCTGCCGGTACATCCAGCGGGTCTACCGATCCCACACGCCCTGGCCCGAGGCATTCGTATCGGAAGGCGGTCAGGAGATCGCCTATCCGACCGGCGGAGGTTCCTCGTACTTCTATTTGCGCAGTATCATGGTTGAATACGGCGACTACGAGGGCAACATGGGCCACTCGGAGTGGTTCTCCTACTGATCCGAACGGTCTGATGCCTTCAGGGAAACTGGGCGAAGCTCGACCAGACAAGCATCAAAGCGTTCTGGATCGACATGCCAGCGGCGGCTCACCGAGCCATCATTCCAACGGTAATCGGTGAACAGGTGAATCTCCTGCGCACCGTCGTTCAGAAACCCGTTCTGGAAGGGCCAGCCTGTCTTCTTCTTACCCATCGAACTCTCTGCACTCCATTTGACTACCTCTTGAGACGTTCCGCTCCAGGACGCATCAGGGGCTGGCAAAAACTGGCTAGCGTTTTGTGAAGAGCTCTGCTGGATCTACGTTCAGTGCTTTGGCGATACGTTCGAGAAGGTCGAGGGAGGCCGCGAACTTGGCGTTCTCGAGCTTGCCCATATGGCCGCGACTCACATCGGCCCGATGAGCAAGCTCCTCCTGGCTGAGGCTGCGGGCGCGTCTCAATTCCTGGATGTTTAGTGCTACACGGTCCCGCAAGTTCATGCCGTTGAAACGGACACGATGCGCGAAATATCGCCACGCGATATATGTTACATTCGGAAGTGCAGAGAAGAAATCTTGGGATGGCGCGAGATCGCCGGAATGGAATGCCTGCCGAAACGCAGGTCACGTGATGATCCGTCTCGCAAACATTATGGGCCGTTCAATCGTTCTTTCAGGAAAGGGCGGCACCGGAGAGAGGTTCCGGTACCGCCAGGGTATCGCCCACAGGGAGGTGGTAGAGGGCGAATTCTACACGGAAAATTTGGGGTCGACCAATAATCGCGTAATCATGATTATGGTAATTTTTAGGCTGTCACGGCACCTCAGACAGCTTCGAGTGCGATTGCAATTCCCTGTCCCACGCCAATACACATGGTCGACAACGACTTTTCTCCAGGTTTGAGGTCCAGCATCGCTGAGCCGGTGATGCGGGCACCCGACATGCCAAGCGGATGGCCGAGAGCAATAGCGCCGCCGTTTGGGTTCACGCGGGCATCATCATCCGCGATCCCCAGGTGCCGTAGTGTGGCCAGACCCTGCGAAGCAAAGGCTTCGTTAAGTTCGATCACCGAGAAGTCTTCTTGTTTCAGTCCAAGTCGCGCCATCAGCTTTTTCGACGCCGGTGCCGGCCCGAAACCCATGATGCGCGGTGCAACGCCGGCGGTTGCGCCGCCCAAGACCCTTGCGACCGGCGTGAGGCCAAATTTTTTTGCGACGTCGCTGGTGGCAAGGATCAATGCTGCGGCACCATCGTTCACGCCTGAAGAATTCCCTGCGGTTACCGTGCCATCCGCTTTTACGAAAGTTTTCAGTTGGGCGAGCGCTTCCAAAGTCGTACTCGCGCGAGGGTGTTCATCCTGTACGACGATCTTTGGCTCCCCCTTTCGCTGAGGAATCTCTACCGGGACAATTTCACGGGCCAAACGACCGTTCGCCATAGCAACGCTCGCCTTTTGCTGGGAATGTAGGGCGAAAGCATCTTGGTCGGCGCGGTTGATGCCGAAGACTTCAGCCACGTTTTCGGCCGTTTCAGGCATACTGTCGACGCCGTATTGGCTCTTCATCAGTCTATTGACGAAGCGCCAGCCGATGGTGGTGTCTTCCACACTATTCTCGCGCGAGAATACTGTTGTAGCTTTTGGCATCACAAACGGAGCACGCGACATGCTTTCCACACCACCTGCGACAATGAGATCGGCCTCTCCTGATTTGATAGCGCGGGCGGCCGTGATTATCGCATCCATGCCCGACCCGCACAACCGATTCATTGTTGTCCCCGGTACACAATCCGGAAATCCAGCTAGTAGAAGCGACATGCGAGCAACATTACGGTTGTCCTCTCCCGCTTGGTTGGCGCAGCCAAAAATCACTTCGTCAATGGTCGCTAGATCTAGCCCCGGGTTTCGGCTGGCCAAGGCCCTGAGTGGGATTGCGCCAAGATCGTCGGCTCGCACAGAAGAAAGCGCGCCGCCATAGCGACCGATTGGTGTGCGGATGTAATCGCAGATATAGACGTTTGTCATTCTTTGAGTGCCTTTGTCAGGTCCGGGACTGCGTCGAAGAGGTCTGCGACGAGGCCGTAATCGGCGATTTGGAAGATGGGGGCCTCTTCGTCCTTGTTGATGGCGACGATGACCTTACTGTCCTTCATCCCCGCAAGGTGTTGAATTGCCCCGGAAATCCCGACCGCGATATACAGCTCGGGCGCCACGACCTTGCCGGTCTGGCCGACCTGCCAGTCGTTCGGTGCGAACCCAGAGTCCACAGCCGCGCGCGAGGCGCCGACGGCAGCACCCAGTTTGTCCGCAAGTGCTTCAATAATCGCGAAATTTTCCTCGGAACCGACGCCGCGCCCGCCCGAGACCACGACCTTGGCCGAGGTCAGTTCCGGACGATCCGACGCCGCGACCTTGTCCTCGACCCAGGCGCTCAGGCCCGCGTTGCCGGCTGCTGCGATGGCCTCGACGGCGGCCGAGCCACCCTGGCCAGCCGCGTCGAAGGCGGTGGTGCGGACGGTCAGTAACTTCTTGGAATCGTTGGACTTTACCGTCTGCATCGCGTTGCCCGCGTAGATCGGGCGCTCGAACGTGGACCCGTCCAGGATGGCCGTCACGTCCGACAGAACCATCACATCCAGCAGCGCCGCAACGCGCGGCAGGATGTTTTTCGCGCTTGCCGTGGAGGGAGCAACGATATGTTCATAATTGCCTGCCAGGCTGACCACCAGATCGGCGACCGGCTCGGCCAGGCCGTTGGCGTAGGCCGCGTCATCCGCGACCACAACCTTCGCCACGCCGTCGATCTGCGACGCGGCCTGACCCGCAGCAGCAGGGCCCGCAACCAGAACGGTCACATCGCCCAGCGATTTGGCAGCGGTCACCGCCTTGGCGGTGGCGTCCAGCGCCAGCGCGCCACCGGCGATTTCTGCAAGGAGAAGAACAGCCATTACACGATCCCCTTTTCTTTCAGTTTCGACACCAGCTCGTCGACCGAGCCGACCATCTCGCCTGCCGACCGTGCGGCGGGCTCGGCGGTTTTCACAATCTCCAGGCGCGGGGTGACATCGACGCCGTAATCGGCGGCGGTCTTCTCATCCAGCGGCTTCTTCTTGGCCTTCATGATGTTGGGCAGCGAGGCATAGCGCGGCTCGTTCAGGCGCAAATCGGCGGTGACGATCGCCGGCAGCTTGACCTTGATCGTCTGCAACCCGCCATCCACTTCGCGGGTCACGACGGCATGATCGCCTTCGATCCCGACCTCGGAGGCATAGGTCGCCTGGCCCCAGCCCAGCAGCGCCGCCAGCATCTGGCCGGTGGCGTTCATGTCATTGTCGATCGCCTGCTTGCCCGCGATCACCAGGCCCGGCGCCTCGGCGTCGATCACGGCCTTCAGGATCTTGGCCACCGCCAGCGGCTCGATGTCCTGGTGCACGTCATCGGCGGCCACAACCAGGATCGCCCGGTCCGCGCCCATCGCCAGCGCCGTGCGCAGCGTTTCCTGCGCCTGCTTCACGCCGATCGAGACGACGACAACCTCGTCCGCCTTGCCCGCTTCCTTCAGCCGGATCGCCTCTTCGACCGCAATCTCGTCGAACGGGTTCATCGACATCTTCACATTCGCGAGATCAACTCCGCTCCCGTCCGCCTTAACGCGAACCTTCACGTTGTGGTCAATTAGGCGTTTTATAGGAGCAATTATTTTCATTGGCTTTTATCGTTTTCAAAATTTGCAATGGTGGTAACGGCCCGGATTCCGAGCCGTTACTCGGGATGGGTCCCTGTCAATTCGCAGTATAACCGCCATCTACTACAATCTCTGCTCCGTGAACGAACGATGACTCATCCGATGCGAGGAACAGGACCGCATTCGAAACCTCTTCAGGTTTGCTTGGTCGCTTGAGCAGCGTCGCCCCCAGAATTGCCTGCCGGGTAACTTCGTCGGCGTGTAGCAGATCTTTTGTCATGGGAGTATCGATGACACCGGGATGGATCGAATTCACGCGTATGCCACTTTCAGCCAGGTCGACTGCGCAGGATTTCGTCAACATCCGTACGGCGCCTTTGGATCCAATGTAGGCTCCCGCCGAAGCGGCTCCAACAATCCCATAGATTGAAGAAATATTGATAATAGATGCCTTTTCGGCCTCTTTCATCAATGGAACCGCGGCTCGGATGCCGAGATAAATACCGCGTACATTGACGTTGAACGTCATGTCAAATTCGTCAGGCGAGGTTTCGTGGAGCGGCTTAAGAATGAGAATGCCAGCGTTGTTCACTAGCACATCAAGCCGACCAGCACTTGATTGCACCGTAGAGATGACATTCTTCCAATCTTCTTCAAGCGTCACGTCATGTTGAATGAATTCCGCCTTCCCTCCGGCTTCAATGATACCTTTCACTACGCTTTCAGCCGCTTCCGTGTCACGGTCGGTTACAAATACATGCGCACCTTCACGTGCCAGCGTTTCACAATGGGCTTTTCCCATGCCCATCGCTCCACCTGTTACCAGTGCGACTTTTCCGAATACCCTTCCCAAATCTCTCTCCCTAGTTTTCATGAACAAATTTAATTGGTTCCGCCGGGGATTCTTGATGCCCGGCGGAATTCTTTACACCTTCTCGGCAGTGCGGTTGCGGATCAGGGATGTATAACCTTCCTCCTTCACTGCATTAATGGCATTTCGGTAATTGCCAATCCCGGCCATGTAGAACATTACTGCATTCTTCTTTCCGGGGATATTTGCGCCGAAGATCCAGCTTTCAGCTTTGGGGAAGAGTGTCATGTCGGCGATTTCACGACAGGTGCGAACCCAAGCATCGCGCGCTTCCACGGTTGGCTCCACATTTCGAACCCCCTCTTCTTCCACCGTGCAAATCGTGTCAGCGATCCATTCGACTTGCGTCTCAATGCTGGGGGGCAGGTTGGTGAAGGGGCCATTAGGGCCAAGGATCATGAAGAAGTTCGGGAAGTCGACCTCCATCATGCCGAGGTAACCGAGCGGGCCTTCCTTCCAAGTGTCGCGCATGGTCACGCCTCCGCGTCCGCGGAGGTCCATTTTGACGTAATTGCCGTCGACCGCATCGAAGCCAGTGGCAAAGATTACGATGTCAAGCTCATGCTCCTCGCCGCTTTCGAGACGTATGCCGTTCGGAGTGAACTCTGCGATCGGATCGGCCTTAACGTCGGCGAGGGTCACGTTGTCTCGGTTGTAGACCTCGTAATAGTTGTTTCCGCAAAGCGGGCGCTTGGCGTAAAGGTCCTTCGGCGTCAGTTTCTCTGCGACCTTGGGGTCCTTCACGATTTTCTTGATTTTGCCCTTGATGAAGTCAGCGGCCGCATCATTGGCCACTTGGCTGGTCGCAATATCGCAAAAGGTGCCAAACATGAAATAGAAACCACCGCCGCGCTGCCAGGCGGCTTCGAAGACCCGCTCCCGTTCTTCGGGGGAGGCGGTTTCGGCGGGCTTGACGCTTTCTTCGAAGCCGAAGGCCACAACAGAATTCTTCACTTGATTCCAGATACTATCGTAGTTTGCCTTTTGCTCTGCGATGGTAGCATCGTCTTGCGGGGTGTTCCCAATCGGCACGACATATTGTGCAGAGCGCTGAAAAACAGTCAGGTGTTTTGCAACTGGTGCCGTTGCTGTAATAACCTGCACACCGGTCGAGCCAGTGCCAATAATGCCCACGCGTTTGTTGCTCAAGTCCACGCCGTCGGGCCAGGCACCTGTGTGTAAGATACGGCCTTTGAAATCATCGATGCCCTTGAATTTTGGAACATTCGTTGCGGACAAGAGACCGAGGCCAGTGACAAGGTATTTGGCGGTAACTGTCTCACCACTATCAGTGATCACGTTCCAGAGACCGGTTTTTTCATTATAGTGCGCGCCGTCCACCTTGGTGTCGAACTTGTAGCTGCGTCGGAGATCGAGATGATCCGCCACCTCGTTCATGTATTCGAGGATCTCGGGCTGGGTCAGATACCGCGTTTTCCAGCGGCCTTTTTGAAGCAACTCTTTGTCAAAAGAATAGCGGTAGACATAGCTTTCCGTGTCCGACAGCGCACCGGGATATCGGTTCCACCACCAGGTGCCGCCAACGTCACTGGCGCTGTCATAGCCCCGGACGTTCAGTCCCTGCTCGTTGCGAAGTTTGTGGACGGCGTAAAGCCCGCCGAAGCCCGCGCCAATGACGACTGCGTCGTAATCCGCTCCGGATGTTTTAGTAATCTCAGTCTGAATGTTCATGTCACTCCTCCCAGAGTAAGACTGCTCCGCCCCGCAGTTTGCGGGTGAGATGGCAGATGAATGTGTCGTAGGGGTTTCTCTCGCACCGCACCGCACCGCACCGCAATGCAGTGCGAGTACAGGTGTCAGAGGGCCTGATACCATGCGGCGATGCGACCAAGTTCCTCGTTCGCCTCGGGCGCGCGTCCCGAAAGCGCGGGAAAGACATGCTGCATGCCTTCGACGATAGACAGGGTCACATTTACGCCCTGTGCCTTGGCCTTTTCGTGCAACCGCTCGGCATCGCTCCTAAGCGTCTCAGCCCCTCCGGCATTGATATAAAGCGGCGGGTAACCGGTGAAATCGTTCTCCAGAGGGTTGGCCAACGGATTTAGCTGATCAGTGCCTTCACCGAGGAACATTCCCGCCATCGCTTCGAGAATCGGTTTCCCGACTAGCGCATCGGTTTCCGCGTTGGTTTCCAGTGTTTCCCCGCGCATCGCCATGTCTAGCCAGGGCGAATATGCGATGACCGCTCCGGGCAGTGGCAGCCCAAGTTCGCGAAATTTCAGCACGCTGGCGATGGCAAGATTGCCGCCAGCACTGTCGCCAGCGGTCAGAATATTTCTTGCCTTGAAGCCCTTATCCAGCAATGCTGTGTACGCGGCTACCGCATCTTCGATCTGCGCCGGAAATGGGTGCTCGGGTGCGCGTCGATAGTGCAGGATCACCGACGTAACCCCAAGCACCTTAGCGAGGTGCCCTGCCATTTTCCGATGACTATCGGCTGAGCCGACGGCAAAGCCGCCACCATGAGTGTAAACAATTACACGCGAGGTATCGGCCCCGACAGGCAGTGCCCAGATAGCCTCGACTCCTCCGATATGATCGCTTTTGTAGCTAACGTTTTCCGGCTCTAGAGCAGGCTGCCCCCATTCATCGAACATGCTGCGCAAGTTCGCGATCGTCAGGTCTGGGTTCTCGACCATCTGATCGGTCCAATTCTGATAAAGCGCCCGCAGCGTATCCGCTTCTCTACTGATTTCCATATTTATCCTCCCAAGAGTAACATTTGGCAAAGCCACCACCTGACGTCGCCAATCTCGGAGGCGTCAAACGGTCTGAGGCGTACGCCAATGATCTCAGAGTAAGGGCGAAGAATGCACCGTGTATTGAACATACCTGCTTTGGAAATTGTATGATCTTGCTCAGCCTGTCGTGAGGCAGATATGCCTGCTACTAGGCTCTGTTGAACAAATTCCGTGCGGGATCCATCTTATGAACCCGGCTTGGTAGCCGGGGTGCATGAGCAGACTGCACCCCCGACCTACAACACCAGGAACTTGCGAGCCTACAATGAAGCGCTCAAGCGCCGGGGCGCTCTGGCAATCTGGTTCGACCCCGAAATGAGCTGGGAGGCCGCGCCGATAGGCAGTCGTGGCCGGCAGCAGACCTACAGCGATGCCTCCAGCCAGACCTGCCTTTCCATGAAGGTGTTATTCGGCATGGCGCTCCGGTAGACGACTGGGTTCGTCTAGAGCCTGCTGCAGCTGGTTGGTCTCGTCCGGACTGTGCCCGACTTCAGCACCCTGTCCCGGCGTCAGAAGACCCTGGCCGTGAACATCTCGAATCGCGGCTCCAAGGGGCCGCTGCACCTGCTGTCAGCACGCGTATCAAAGTCGCGGGCGAAGGCGAGTGGCACGCCCGCAAGCATGGTGGACCCAAACGGCGCGTCTGGACCGAGATCCATCTCGGGGTTGACGAGGAAACACTGGAGGTTCGCGCAGTGACGAGGTCACAGGGAGCCACATCGGCGATGCATGGGTTTTACCCGACCTCCTCAACCAGATCCCGGCGGACCAGTAGATCGGCAGTGTCATGGCTGACGGTGCCTACGACACACGGAAATGCCACGACGCAATTGCTGACCGTGGTGCCCACGCCGTTATCCCGCCACGCAAGAACGCAAAGCCATGGAAGACCATCACCGCCGGAGCCGTGGCGCGAAACGAGGCCCTGCGCGCGGCGAAGTGCCTGGCTCGCGCGCTCTGGCGACGATGGAGCGGATACCACCGCCGAAGCAGTGTCGAGACGAAAATGAACTGTGTCATGTCGCTGGGGCATCGCCTTATAGCGCGGGACTTTGACCGTCAGGTCGCGGCACTCCCAGTCCGCATCGCCGTCCTGAACGGATACACTGCACTCGGCATACCCGTTACGGAAGCTGTGGGATAAGTTTATCCGGGGAAAGGGCAACCACGGCCATCACCCCATTTGCAAAACAGACTCCCTCTACCACAGAAAGACAACTTATCTGCCGGTGATCGTGGGAAACATGCTGACATGTTCCTCCCCGGTCGCGAAAACTCTTTCTAAATAACGAGGCACCCTCCAGCCGCAAGGATCCTCTTTGACATGCGCGCTGAAGAGCGCGGTCAACCGATCCTTGCCGATATTTTTGGCGTGGTGCATCAGGCCTCCCCGCCAGCGGGGAAATCCGTAGCCGTGAATCATTACTAGGTCGATGTCTTGCGGTTTTTCTGCTACGCCTTCGTCAAGGATATCGCAGGCTTCCGCCACCATTGTGAGCAAGAGCCTTTCTACGATTTCGTCAGCTGAGAACTCGCGGCGAGTGAAGTTCATTTCTTCTGAGACACGGAGTATTTCGCTAGCGACCAGCTCCGAATGTGAGGGTTTGCCGTCTGGCCCATAGTCGTACCATCCGGCGCCCGATTTGCGTCCTAGGCGTTTGTGCTTTTCGACCAGCCGCTCGACCAAGGGCACGTGACCACAGCAGTTCCCTTCGGCAACTGCCTTGCGACGGATATTCGCGTAGGCGATGTCCAGCCCCGACATGTCCTGTGCAGCATATGGACCCATCGCCATACCGAATCCGCGCATAGCCGCGTCGATCTCGTCGACATTAGCCCCCTCCACCAGAAGGCGATTAGCGGCGCGACGGTAGCTCGACAAAATTCGGTTTCCGATGAAGCCATCGCAAACACCAGACAGTACCGGGATTTTACCAAGCCTGTGCGCCAGCACAAGTGCTGCACCTAATGTTCCGTCTGACGTTCGGTCGCTCCTGACGACTTCCAGAAGTTTCATAATATGCGCAGGACTGAAGAAATGCATCCCTACAAAGCGTGCCGGGTGTTTCAACCCATCAGAGAGCCGATTTACATCGAGATAGGATGTGTTTGTGGCAATGATGGTCTCGGGTGGCAGTGCGCCTTCGAGTTCGGTCAGGATCGCGGTCTTAACCGCAAAATCCTCGAAGGCCGCCTCGATTGCTAGATCGGTTGGTGGCAGAGCGTCATAGCCTGAGACCGTAACCAGCCGGTCTTCAACCGTCTTTGCCGCATCGACGGACAGAATACCGCGACTGATACCCTGATCAATCAGCTTTTGCAGGTTTTTACTGGCCCACTCGGCGGACGAGGCACTACGTTCGACGACAGTCACCGAGATCCCTGCGGTCGCCAGCGTGTACGCAATAGCTGCGCCCATATTGCCACCACCGACCACGATGGCGGTTTCAGCATCTCGGGAAGGTCGGGGGTAGGCGCGCCCCTTGTTGGTTGCGGTACGCTCGGTGAAGAAAACGTGCCTAAGGGCCCGCGCCTGATCCGAGGTACGAAGGTCCAAAAACGCAGAGCGCTCGCTGGCTAGTGCGTCGTGCAGCGGCGTCGTCGCACTGGTCGCGACTAGGTTCACCGCAACCTGCGGGGCATTCTGGCCAGGCATACGCCGCGCTACATGCGCTCGGGCGACTTCCGCTGCGACGTGGTTTGGCTTTGGTGAAGGAAGATTGTCGGGTGCCTGTGCCGCCTCAAGTACATCGTCATCGAGAGCTATGGCCGCGCCAAGCGGGTCATCGGCTAGCAGCTGGATCAGTCCCATTTTCAGTGCCTGCTCGGCGGAAACAGCCTTCCCGGTGACAATCATGTCAAGCGCAGCTTCAATACCGATAAGTCGCGGCAGTCTTTGGGTTCCCCCTGCGCCAGGCACGATCCCCAAGTTTACCTCTGGCAAGCCCAGTTTGGCAGAAGTTGAGGCGATGCGATAGCAGCAAGCCAGAGCAATCTCTAGTCCCCCACCAAGCGCAGCCCCGTTGATTGCTGCGATAGTAGGAATCGGGAGGTGTGCAAGTTGCATCAGCACATCATTTAGTTGTGGATCAACAGGCAACTTACCGAATTCCTTCGCATCCGCGCCCGCGACGAAGGTCGTTCCTGTGCCGGTGATAATCAGCCTGGTAGCCCCAGTTTCGAGGACTTTGAAGATACAGTGTTGTATTCCAGCCCGAACCTCCGCGTTGATTAGGTTAAGCGGCGAATTGTCTATGGTCAGAATTGCTGCGTCATTTGAGAAGCTTAATTCAACAGGCATGGGCATCCTCACAGCACTGGCGCGCGATTGCGCGAGATAAATTTGGTAATGAGATAGCCTTCGAAGGTTTCCGTCCCGCCTTCAGTCCCATAGCCGCTGTCTCTCACGCCTCCAAACGGAGTCTCGGGCAGAGCGAGGCCGAACTGGTTGATGCTTACCATACCTGCCTGCAAACCCGCAGCTGCTTTATCTGCACGCTCTAACGAATTGGTAAAGACATAGGACGCCAGCCCGAAGGGTAGCCCGTTGGCCCGCGACAGTCCGTCCTCTATGTCACGAAAAGACGAGACGACAGCAATCGGGCCGAAGGGTTCTTCGCGCATCAAGTCAATGTCGTCGTTGGGCGTATCGACGATTGTCGGGGCATAGAAGTTACCATGATTTCCAAGCCTTTTGCCTCCCGTCAACACCCGTGCGCCGTTTTCGCGGGCATCCTCGACGAGCTTTTCCATCGCATTCACGCGTCCGCGATGACACAATGGTCCCATCTGCGTGCCTTCGGCTAAACCAGCGCCCACCTTTACGCTCTCAAATGCTGAAACTAGTTCGGACAGAAATCGATCGTAGATGCCTTGTTGTACGTAAAACCGGGTTGGGGCGATGCACACCTGGCCTGCATTGCGCAGCTTGTTGACCGCCAAGGCGCGCGCCGCGGCCGTGGCATCGGTGTCGTCGAACACCAATACGGGCGCGTGACCGCCGAGCTCCATCGTCGCCCGCTTCATATGGCGGCCAGCCAATTCTGCCAGATGCTTGCCCACCTCGACCGAACCGGTGAAGGTGATTTTGCGCACCTCGGGGCGCGCAATTAGAGTTTCCGAAATGAAGGCCGCATTACCCCAGACAAGGTTCAGACAGCCTTCGGGCAATCCTGCATCCAGCAGATAGCGAGCAATTGCCATGCAACCCGCCGGAGCCTCTGCCGGGGCTTTTAAGATCATCGTGCAACCTGACGCAAGCGCCGCCGCGACCTTGCGTACCGCTTGGCTCAGCGGAAAATTCCAAGGCGTGATGGCAAGGCAGACGCCTATCGGTTCGCGCACGACAAGCTGCTGTACCCGCGGGCTGCGTGATGGAATGATGCGCCCATAAATGCGCCGACATTCCTCGGCGTGCCAGTCAACGTGGTCAGCCGAGGCGCGGACCTCAGCCAAAGCCTCAGCCAGCGGCTTGCCTTCATCGAGAGTGATCCAGCCAGCGATCAGTCTGTCATTTTGGCGCAGCAGGTCGGCAAACCGCCGCAAAATCGCACTTCGTTCCATGGGAGAGCTGTTTTTCCATCGGCGAAAAGCTGATTCGGCCGAGTGAACCGCATGGTCTAGATCTGCGGCGCTAGCCTGCGGAATCTGTCCGATAGTTTGCCCGTTTGCAGGGTTTATGACTGCACGATCCTCTGGCGTGGGAGAAGCGATCCAGTCTCGTCCGATGAGGTGCTGGATGGTCGGATAATTCATTTCTTTCATGGCATTATGCCCTCGCTTAGTTGTGTCATCCGCAGGATCCGGCACGAATGGGACTAGGTGGACGACCTTAATTTTCCGCATAGCGGGAAAGTTTACCGCAGTATTGACTCGGACGTTATCGATCGTTTAGGTGTGTTTCAAGACGCATAATTCTTTCCGAGGAGGGATATCGTGAGACCAAGGAAAGACCGCACCAAGGATGCCGAGAAACAGGATCGCGATTTTGTCACGGCGTTGGCGCGCGGCTTGGAGCTGTTGCGGGCCTTTCGGCGGGAAGGGGAGGCTCTGGGGAACGGTGAGTTGGCCGAGCGCACTGGCCTGAGCAGATCGACGGTCTCCCGGCTGGCCTATACACTGAACAAGCTGGAATACCTCAGCTACGACCCGGATACAGCACGTTATCGACTGGCCCCTCCAGTGCTTTCGTTGGGTTTCTCCTGCCTTGCAGGGATTCCGCTGCGGCAACTGGCGAAGCCCTTTATGCAGGAGCTGGCTGATTACACAGGCATGCCGGTGGCCATGGCCAGTCGTGACCGGCTATCGATGGTCTATCTGGAGCGGTGCAAGGGCACTAATGCCGTCACGCTGGCGATCGAGGTTGGTGCCCATATTAAACTGGCCACGACCGCGGTTGGTCGCGCCTGCATAGCGGCGCACGACCCGGATGAGCGGGCCAGAATTCTGGCCCTTGTGGAGGAACATGAAGGCGACAACTGGCCGAATGTGCAGCCCGGAATCGAAGCAGCTATCGCAGACTACCAACAGCACGGTTACTGCACGTCCTTCACGGAGTGGAAACGTGATGTGAACGCTGTAGCGGTGCCCTTCGTGCCGAAGGACGGCTCACCCATTATTGCCTTCAACTGCGGTGGCCCTTCGCAAACCCTTACGCGCGACTGGATCGAAAGCGACGTCGCGCACCGCCTTGTCGATCTTGTCCGCCGCGTTGCGGCGCACGCACCCTGAACAATAGAGAGCATCATGGCCCTTGATAAAGATACCCTTTCCCAGTTTCTCGACGCGCTCGACCGCTTCGTGAAAGAGCGACTAATCCCTTACGAGGATCGCGTCGCCGACGAGGATGTGATTCCGCCGATGCTGGTCGATGAAATCCGCATGATGGGCCTTTTCGGCATGTCGATCCCGGAAGATTTCGGCGGGCTCGGCTTGTCGATGATAGAGGAAGTGCAAGCCGCTTTCGTTCTTGGCCAGGCTTCGCCTGCGTTCCGGTCGCTAGTTGGCACCAACAACGGGATCGGCTCTCAGGGAATCATCATCGATGGAACCGACGAGCAGAAGGCGCAGTATCTACCAGCTCTCGCGTCCGGAGATATGATCGCATCCTTCGCCCTAACCGAGCCAGATGCTGGGTCGGATGCTGGCAGTCTGCGCACTACGGCGCGGCGTGACGGTAACGATTTCCTTCTGAACGGCACGAAACGCTACATTACCAATGCACCGCGTGCCGATCTATTCACGGTTTTTGCCCGGACCAATCCAGAGGCGGAAGGTTCTGCCGGCGTAAGCGCCTTTCTCGTCGAGGCAGGGACGCCAGGCATAACGCTTGGCCAGCCTGACAGGAAGATGGGGCAGAAGGGCTCGCACACATGCGACGTCATCCTTGACAATGTCCGCGTGCCTGCCGCGAACATTATCGGCGGGCCGGACCGTCTGAACAAGGGCTTTAAGACAGCAATGAAAGTCCTTGACCGGGGCCGACTGCATATTTCTGCCGTCTGTGTGGGCGCCGCCGAACGGCTGATCCGTGACAGCCTATCCTATGCGATGGAACGCAAACAATTCGGTGAACCCATCGCTGAAAAGCAACTGATCCAAGCCATGCTGGCTGACAGTCGCGCCGAGGCCTTCGCAGCGCGTTGCATGATCGAAGAAACAGCACGCCGCAAGGACGCTGGTCAGAACGTGTCGACTGATGCTGCCTGCTGCAAGATGTTTGCCAGTGAGATGGTAGGTCGAGTGGCCGATCGCGCAGTGCAAATCCACGGCGGTGCAGGATACATGGCCGAATATGCGGTCGAGCGCTTCTATCGCGATGTGCGTCTCTTCCGCATCTACGAGGGGACAACCCAGATTCAGCAAATACTGATCGCGCGGAATATGATCCGCACTGCAGCAGCTTAACAGGAGCGAAGACAAACTATGGACTTCAATTTCCTTTCCACCCCGAGGATCGTCTGCGAGAGCGGTGGGCTTGGCCGGATCGGCAGCCTGATGCAAGATTTGTCTTGCACCCGTGCGCTGGTCGTGACGGACCCGGGCATATTGGCCTGTGGTTTTGCGGACGAGGCAGCCGCCTCACTTAGGGCTGCTGGCATCGAGGTTGAGATTTTTCATAAAGTCGAAGCGGACCCCCCGATCGCTGTCGTCGAGGCCGCGGTAGAGGTCGCGCGGGCCTTTGGTGCTGACGGAATCATCGGACTTGGCGGCGGCAGTTCACTGGACACTGCCAAGGTCATCGCAGCGGCGGTAGCCAACGATCAACCGATTACGGACATGATCGGGATTAATCAGGTCACCGATAAACGCTTGCCACTGATCCAGGTGCCAACCACGGCAGGGACCGGATCAGAGGTAACATGGGTGTCCGTGCTGACTTCGGAAAGCCACGAAAAAAAAGCGGTATATGCACCGCAGCTTCTGCCTGACGTTGCCTTGCTAGATGCAAAGCTAACATTGGGAATGCCTCGTCACATCACAGCGGCCACGGCGTTAGACGCAATGGTTCACGCCATTGAGGCAGTAACCAGTCGCACCAGAAAGAATCCCATTTCCGATGGAATGGCGGACAAAGCGCTGGTGCTTCTCGGTCAGAACTTACCAATCGTCATGGAAACGCCTTCGGACCTGTCAGCGCGAGAGGCCATGCTGTTGGGGGCGACACTGGCTGGGATGGCCTTCATTAATGCCAGCGTGGGGGCGATTCATGCCTTGTCATACCCACTTGGAACAGGTTTCAAGGTTCCTCACGGGCACGCAAACGCTCTGGTCGCAGGACCAGTGATGAGGTTCAACATGCCCGTTGCAGAAGCTGAATATGCTCGTCTATCGCGGTTACTACTGCCCTCGCGGCCTTTCAACTCTGATGCGGCTGCGGCCCATGGCCTGATCGACGAGATGGAACGGATGCTAGTCGAAAGCGGACTTGAGTCTCGACTTTCTGGTGTCGGAGTGACCGAGGCAGCCATTCCCGGAATGGCTAATGAGGTCGTGACCGGTATCACGCGATTGCTGGAGACCAACCCGCGCGACATGACAGCCGAAGATGTGTCGCGCCTCTATCAGGAGGCGCTTTGATGGCTGGCTCATTGGACGGGATCAAGGTGGTCGACCTCAGCCGCGTGCTGGGCGGGCCTTACTGCACCCAAATGCTTGCGGATCATGGCGCTGAGGTCATCAAGGTGGAGCCGCCTCTGGGCGACGAGACCCGCAGTTGGGGCCCGCCTTTCAATGATGAACTCAGCGCTTATTTCTCTGGCGCCAACCGCAACAAGCGGTCCATCGCTATCGATCTGCAGCAACCGGAAGGGCGCGACCTGATTTTGCGGTTTCTTCAGGATGCGGATGTTTTAGTTCACAATTTTAAGTCTGGTACTCTTGAAAAATGGGGGCTTGGTTATGCTGATGTTCTCAGGGCACGTTTTCCTAGACTGGTACTCTGCCATGTGACTGGATTTGGTTCCGATGGCCCACTTGGCGGTTTTCCCGGCTATGACGCCGTGGTACAAGCTATGACGGGCCTCATGAGCATCAACGGCAATCCCTCCGAAGGCCCGACACGCATGGGTACGCCCATCGTGGACATCGGCACCGGTCTGATCGCCTGTAACGCTATTCTCGCCGCACTTTTGGAACGGGGCCGGTCCGGATTGGGCCAAGCCATCGAAGTGCCGCTATATGATTGCGCGATCAGCATGATGCATCCCCAAGCGGCTAATTCCCTCATGTCCGGACAGATACCAATGGCGACCGGCAATGGGCATCCAAATATCGTACCATACGACATGTTCGAAACAAGTAATGGCAAACTCTATCTGGCTATCGGTAACAATGGTCAGTTCGCAAAACTCTGTGACGTGCTTGGCCTACCTGAGGTGCCCTGCGATCCACGATTTGCCGACAATGCCGCGCGTCTTGCGCATCGGTCAGAGATGACAGAGGTCTTGTCAGAGTGCCTGGTGCAACATGACGCCTTCAAACTTGAGCCGGTGCTTTTGAAAGCTGGGATTCCCGCCGGAGTCGTTCGGAATGTGAATGAAGCGTTGGAGCATCCACACACCCGACATCGCGGCATGGTGGTATCAGTTGGCACCTACCGCGGCACCGGCGTGCCAGCACGCTTGTCGCGTACCCCCGGAGCGGTTCGCGCGGCACCGCCTCGCTTCGGGCAGCATAGTAGGGAGTTGCTTAGCGAGGCTGGACTGACAGAAGCTGAAATCGATAGATTGACTCAAGCGAATATCGTTCGAGAAGAACCGCGGATGCGCGAGACGACCTAAGCCGAAATTTCAGCTCAAGCGGACGATCGTGAAAAAGTTCAGGGAGGCCAAGATGGAAAGACTGCTCATATCACCGGACCGGATACCCGAATGGATTCCCGGCACGACTACGTTGGACAGTTCCGGGTGCAACTGGAACGGCATTACCCTGAAGGGCTATCGTTATGAGCGACAAGACGCGGCAATTCCCCCCATGCGCGACTATATGATTGTTGCATATGATGGCGCGCCAACCACTATGCGCCGCACGAGTGGCGGCCCATGGCAAAGCGCGCGCGTAGAGAAAGGTAGGATTTCCTTGCTCACGCGTGCAGAGGAATCCACTTGGAGTTGGTCCGAGCCTATCACGGTTAGACACGTCTATCTCAGTCACAGTGAACTCGAAAACACGGCCCTTTCGGTCTTTGATCGTGACCCGAAGTCCATTGAGATCAATGATTGTCTGTCTGCGAAGGACCCCTGTATCCTGAACTGCATCCAATTGCTAGAGAATGAGCTAAAGAACGGTGGAATCGGCCAGAGATTGATCATCGACGCCCTGCGCATCCAGATCGCCGTTCACCTTCTGCGTCAGTACGCCAAGGTCTCTTTGACCAGCGACGCAAACTCGAACTTCAGCCCTGCTCAAAGGCAGAGAATCATCGATCTCGTTGAAAGCTGCTTAGGTGAAAACCTCAGTCTGGAAGACATGGCCGCATCTATCGGTTTCAGCCAGTTTCACTTTTCGCGTCAGTTCAAGGCGGAGTTTGGGTTGGCACCGTATGCATATGTTTTGCGCAAGCGAATATCGAAGGCCCAGGAGATGCTGAGAAAGGGTAATGCCCCCCTGAAAGTGGTCGCGCTTGACTGCGGTTTTGCAGATCAGAGTCATTTTAGTCGAACTTTTCGAAAAATGACAGGCGCGACCCCCGCCGAATTCCGGCGCATGGCATAATTACCGGAAAACTATTCCTTCCTATCGCTGTCACGCACCAGAGACAAAGAAATGTTGAGCCCGTAACGCTGCAATGAATGTACCAGAAACAGAATTTAAACCACGATTTGCCTTCGAACGCAGGATTTTCTTTGGCGACTGTGACCAGCTGGGAATCGCCTTTACTGGCCGGATCACGAATTTCGCGCTGGAAGCGATCGAGACTTTCTGGGACGATTTGCTTTCAGGCCGGGGCTGGCTTTTTCTACTCACGGAAAGAAACACGGCCATGCCTTTTGTCTCTATGGACCTACAATTCCATGCGCCGGTGAAAGCAGGCGCGAACCTAGCATGCGAGGTCTATGTGGTCCATGTCGGGGAAAGTTCAGTTGGTCTAAAAGTTGTCGGCCGTCAGCATGACTTGATTTGCTTCGAATGCGAAACGAAGTCAGTTTTCCGAGATGCTTCAACATTTGGAAAAGTCAAAATTGAAAGCTCAATTCGGCAGATTTTGCTCGCGGAAGTGGGTTCGGAAAATCAAACAGTGAGCTAGCAACCTTTGAGGTTGCCGCCTGTAATCAAAGAGGTTTTTCGCCCCGTTTGCGTGTGACCGAGTGCAAATTTCTATCTGGCCTTCAAGAATGGCATTTTGAAAAGCCGCGGCCAGAGACGAAGGTCAGCGGATGAGGTATGAAGTGGTCCCAGGAAACCGGACAGTCAGCTAAGGTGTTTCCCGAACCTTTGAAGGGATACGAACATGGCAAAGCGCCGGAACTTTACAGATCAGTTTAAGGCCAAGGTGGCGTTGGAAGCGCTGCGTGGCGACAAGACCGTGCAGGAGATCGCGGCGAAGCATCAGTTGCACCCAAATCAGGTCAGCACATGGAAGCGGCAGGCCATCGAGGGCATGGCCGATGTGTTCTCGGGTGGCAAGCAGAGCGGCCCGACCGAGGCGGAAGTAAAGGAACTTCACGCCAAGATCGGGAGGCTGGCGGTCGAGAACGATTTTTTGTCGGAAGGGCTGAAGCGATGAGCCCTGGAAAGAAACGCGCGATGATCAACCGGGATCACCCCAAGCTGAGCATCAGCCAGCAGTGCAAGCTGGTGAGCCTGAGCCGGTCGGCGTTCTACTACACGCCCGCCGGGATCGACGCCGACACGCTGTCGATGATGAAAGAGATCGACCGGGTGTTCACCAAATACCCATTCTTCGGGTCGCGCCAGATCGCGGCCTATCTGCGCCGGGAAGGCATTGTTGTTGGCCGCCATCGCGTCAGGCGATTGATGGCGAAGATGGGTCTTGAAGCGGTCTACAAGCGCCCACGAACCAGCCAGCCGCATCCTCAGCACCCGGTCTTCCCGTATCTGCTGAGGAAGATGGTGATTGACCGACCGAACCAGGTCTGGTGCGCCGATATCACCTTTGTGCCAGTCAGAAATGGCTTCCTCTATCTGGTGGCAATCATGGACTGGGCGACGCGCAAGGTGCTGAGCTGGCGGTTGTCGAACACGATGCACGCCGACTTCTGCGTCGAAGCACTGAGCGAGGCCATCGCCAGGTACGGCCCGCCTGAGATCATGAACACAGATCAGGGATCGCAGTTCACCGGATCGGCCTGGATCACGACGCTGACCGAGGCGGGCGTGCGCATCTCGATGGACGGGCGCGGGCGTTACCTCGACAACATCTTCATCGAACGCCTCTGGCGATCCCTGAAGCAGGAGGCCATCTATCTCGAAGAAATCAATGAAGGCTTCCGGGCCCGTCGTGTCATCAAGGGCTGGATGGCATTCTATAACACCAGCCGACCCCATTCCGCGCTTGATCGGCAGACGCCGGACGACGCATATTGGGCAGGCTTGGAAGAGCGACACGCAGCATGAAACCTAAACCCGATACACCTTAGAAACGCTGCAAACCTGTCCGAAAAGATGGGACCACTTCACACGTCAACGCACAGTGAAAGCCAGAGAAAGGGAAGCCCGGGTGCCGGGCTTGAAAGGATAGAGAGAGGCTCATCCGGGTCCGGCGAGACAAGGACCCTGACCATGGCCAAGACCACGACCCGCCCGAATCCCACCACCTCAAAAAAGACCGAAGCCGTTGGATCGGCCGCGCCTGACGGCGGTGCCGACATCCGGATGATCCCGCTCGACAAGCTGGAGCCGAGCCCACTCAACGTCCGCAAGGTGGCCGCAAGCGCCAGCGACGATGCCGAGATTCTTGCGAGCATCCGCGAGACGGGAATCAAGCAGAACCTGGTGGTTCACGCACTTTCCGAGACACGTTTTGCCGTCGACGCAGGCGGTCGTCGCCTCAAGGCGCTGAAACAACTCGCCGAGGACGGTGTGATCCCCGCTGATCATCCAGTGCCCTGCCTTGTCGAGGACGAGCGCAACGCCATCCTTACCTCGGCCACAGAAAACCTCCAGCGCGCGGCGATGCATCCGGCAGACCAGTTCGAGGCCTTCGACAAGATGATCGGCGAGGGTCGCAGCGAAGACGAGATTGCGCTCAAATTCGGCGTCTCCGTCGACCTGGTGCGCCGTCGCCTCAAACTCGCCCGTGTCGCACCCGAAATCATCGAGCAGTTTCGTGCCGGTGATCTGACCCTCGAATGCGTGATGGCTTTCACGCTGACCGACGACCATGACCGCCAGCTCGCGGTCTGGAACGCCGTGAAGGGCGGCTATCACATCCATCCGCAGAGCATCAAACGTCAGCTGACCGGGGCCGCACATTCGGCGAACTCGGCAATTGGTCGATTTGTCGGCATCGAGGCGTATGAGGCGGCGGGCGGGGTTCTGCTGCGGGATCTCTTCGACGACCGGGCAACCGCTCATATGGAAAACCCCGACCTCTTGGAGCGTCTCGCCATTGAGAAACTGCAGGCTGCGGCCAAACCCTTCGAAGGGATATGGAAATGGGTCGAAGTGCATCTTTCGGTGGATTATGGCGCGTTTCGCAGTTTCGGGCGGGTCTATCCGCAGGACATCGAACCGGATGCGGACATGCTGGCCGAGGAGGAACGTCTCATCGCGCGTGAGGAAGAATTGGCGGCGCAGAACGACGGGGAGGACTGGACCGACGCGGAGACCGAAGAATACTACGCCATCGAGCCGCGTTTGCGCGAAATTGAAGCCATGCAGCGCGAACGGCAACCCTATGCCGAGGCAGATCGCGCTATCGCCGGTGTAGTCCTGACCATCGGCCATGACGGGGTGTTGCGCGTCGAGAAAGGCCTGGTGCGGCCCGAGGACATTCCTGTTGCGCCCGAACCGGACGATACCACCGCAGATCCGGATGGCGCTCCCTCCCCTGCCCGCCACAGGTGACGCCGCCGACCTCCTCCACGCCGGTGCCGAGCTCCGACCCGGCCGCGACGTTGCGCAAGGCGGACGGGATTTCGGCGAGCCTGGCCGACGATCTGCGCGCCACGCGTCAGCACATCCTGCGGGCGCATCTGGCGGCGGATTTCGAGGTGGCTTTCGATGCGATGCTCTACGCGCTCTGCGAGCAGGCTTTGGGGCGGTCCTACAACAACGAGGCGCTCGATATCTCCATCCGGCCCTTCCAGGCGCAAAACCGCGAGGTGCTGCATGCGGACACCGTCGCTCAGAAGATGCTTGAGGCGTTGGAGCAGGACCTCGCCACCGACTGGATGAAGCTGGAGAAACCCGATGACTTCCGGGCGATGTCGGCCCTGCCCATTGCGGACAAGCAGGCGCTTTTCGCCTGGGCGACGGGTCTCGCGGTCAAGCCGCAGCTCTCCTCTGACAATCGCCCCTCCCACATCATTGAGGAGATTGGTGCGCGGCTCGACGTCGATGTGGCGGCCTGCTGGCGCCCGAGTGCCCAGAACTACTGGGGTCGCGTCAACAAGGGGCATGCGGTGGCCACGGCGCGCAAGCTCATCGGCGATGATTACGCCGAGGATCGCAATCGCGAACGCAAGGGCGATCTCGCAGCCGCGATGGAGCGCGCTTTCGCGGAAACGGCCGGCGAGACGGAAGGTTTCGACGCGGCGACGGCAGCAAAGACAACGCGCTGGCTGCCAGACGGGATGGTGTTTGCCGGTGCGGCGGAGGCCGACGCCAAAATGATTGGCGATGCGCCCGAGGCGGAGGAAGGCGACGTGCCTGCCGCAGACGCTCTGGCCGAGGCGGAGAGCAATGAACCATCGTCCTTGCCCGCCTTCCTTAGCGGAGATGCGGCCTGACGAAGCGAACACCGACCTGATCACGACATGAGCTTTGGGCCGCCCTCACATCGAGGGCGGCTCTTTCCGGCTGACGGGTTGCCGACAGCCGATATCGGATCGGCTGGCCCGTCCCGGAGACATCCTATGACCACCAGACTCGACCTCGATCCTGTTCAGGAAGCCGCACGCATCGCCGCGCAGAATGACGCGTTTCGCAATTCCATCCTCGGCAATCCTTCCGTTGCCGATGCCCCGCAGGGACAGTTTGTGATGACATGTGGCGTCGCCGCGCTTGGACCCGACGCACAACTGGAACTCACACGCCGCGTTGCCGCGTTCGACGCCTTCAATGCCGACAGTGACCCGCAGGGATTGCACGAGATGGGGGTCATCGAATTCAATGGCACGAAGGTTTGGTTCAAGATCGACTTGTACGACGTCGATTATCAGTACGGCTCGCCTGAGCCTTCCGACCCGAAACAGACGCGTCGCGTGCTGACCTTGCTTCTCCCGTCGGAATACTGACGCCCTCCACCCCCAATCGCCGCCCCGGGCCGTCCTTGCATAAAGGGCGGTCCTTTCGGGCTGGCGGGTTTCAAGGGGCGCGATGATCGCGTCCGGCCTGCTGCAGGAGACCAGAGATGGCCAAGACACTCGATTACCAGATCACCCTCTATCCCGCGCATCGTGACGGCGCCTTCGTTGTCACCCAGTTCCAGATGATGGCAAGCTACCCCGAAAAACGCATCCAGGCTGCGGGCATGGTCGACCTGATCGACAAGGTGACGCAGTTCGCGATGGAACACGGTGAGAGCTGCAGCGCTTCGGTGCGCTGCCTCGCCCCGCGCAAACCGCCGGGGTTCAAGCGCGCGACCGAGAATCTGTATTTCAACCTGGTTGACCGGACGGCTGAAAACCGCGGCGACGCTGCGGCCTGAAGCCCCCCAAAGGAAACTCCGGGGCGGCCTCGCGTAACGGTCGCCCTCCCCTCTCCCAATTCCAAAGGACAAAAAGACATGACACAAGCGACTGATTTCTACGCACAGATGCTCGAATCCCAGAGACGCGCATCCGAAGAGCGGGGCGAGACTCGCGCTGCCCTTCTCTCCGAGCTGCGTGCCTTCGGCGTGACCAGCATCGAGGTGCAATATGAAGGCTACGGCGATTCCGGCAATGTCGAGGATGTCGTCGTGACACCCGACACGATCACGCTGACAGAAGAGTTGCGACGCCGGGTTGAAGATTTTGGTTGGGATTTCGCCTATGCGCTGAGCCCCGGATTCGAGAACAACGAGGGCGGTTATGGCGAGCTGACCTGGGCGCTCGAGACGGACAAGATCGATGTTAGCCACTCGAACCGCTATATCGAAACCAACACCACCGAACACGAGGGGCTCTGACATGGCACATCCCCTCCACCACGCCGAAAGCTCCGCCCGAAAATTCGGCGGTGTTCCAGATGACTATCAGTTCGTGCATGACTGGTTTGACTCATCCAAAGAGCACCTAGGTCTCTTTGTTCACAGAGCCCAAAAACATCATACAGTCGGGATCTATGATGCCGAACGTCACTTCGGCCGCAGCCTGACCAACAGCGCGGGCCGGGTCGTCCCGATCCGCTGGATCGGTGAGCAGCATGTGCGCGAGGACTGCCAGGGACGGATCCCGTCGCTGGCGGACTGGCTTGTCCGCATTCAGCCGGAACCGTGGATGGCCAATGGCCGGATCGACAACGATCCTACGCAGATTGTTGGCGATCCGCGTGCGGTCTGGATCGAGGCGGTCTCCAATCACCAGACCATTCTCGGTTTTGAGGACTGGCTGCTGAAGGTCTCTGTCGAGCACATCCAGCATCGCCAAAACCGCGCCGCTGCCTGATCCGCCGGCCAGAAAACTCACCAACCACCGGATCCCATCCACTTCGACCCGCCTGCGCCACAACCGGCTTGGCGGGTCGATTGCGTTTCAAGAAAGGATATCGACATGCAAGACCCTGTCTACGAGGAGGCCTACCAAGGCCACGTCATCAAGATCTATCACGACCCCGATTCTGAGAACCCAAGGGAGTGGTCCAACCTCGGAGCGCTGATCTGTTGGCACCGCCGATACCGGCTGGGGGACAGCCACCGGTTCGACTGCCCCGAGGCGTTCCTGCGCGATCTTGCGGGCGTCTCGGATCAGAGCGATCTTTCACTGGATCGCCTCCGCGAGCGCGCCGAGCGCAAGGCAATCATCTTGCCCGTGTACCTCTACGACCATTCCGGCCTCGCGATGAACACCATCGAGTTCCATTGTCCGTGGGATTCCGGCCAAGTTGGCTTTGTATACGTAACGCTCGAAACGGTTCGAAAGGAGTTCGGCGCGAAGCGCGTCACCAAGGCGATGCGCGAAAAGGCCAAGGACATTCTGCGCGCTGAGATCGTCACCTTCGATGCCTACCTCGGCGGACGGGTTTATGGCTATGTCGTCGAGCGTGACGGTGAAGAGATCGACGCCTGTTGGGGGTTCTTCGAGCACTATGATCTGGACTGCTGTCCGAGGCGCGGGCGGTTGTAGATCCTCTGATTTTGCGAGAGGTACAAAGACCCGCCGCTGCGGAACAGGGCGCAAGCCCACCCCCGAGTTGAAACGCCCGCAATACTCATATATCTTATTCATGCGTATTACGGAGGTGAGCATGGCAAGCACAAGCGTCACACTTGGCCCCCATTGGGACGAATTCATCGCCCTGATGCTTAAAGAGGGGCGTTACGGGTCAACCAGCGAGTTGATCCGCGCCTCTCTGCGCCTGATGGAGGAGCAGGAAGGTCAGCGGGCGCGGCTTCGCGTTGCGCTGATGGAGGGCAAACAATCCGGTGACGCCGGTCCGCTTGACATGGATGAGATCAAGCGCGACGCGCGGAGCCGCTCTGGCGCTTCTGATGCGTGACATTCATCACTCTCAGGCGGCAAAATCCGACCTCGTCGATATCTGGGTCGAGACAGACCGACAGTGGGGCGAGGCGCAGGCGGACCGCTATCTCGATGATATCGATCGCGCCCTGAAGGGTCTCATCGCCAACCCGCAAATGGGGTCTGACTGTTCCGATCTCTTGCAGGGTGCGCGTAAACTGATCACGGGCCGGCACCTCGTGTTCTACGAGGTGGACCCGGACAGGATCTTCGTGATCCGAGTCTTGCATCAGTCCATGGACGTGCCGAGGCATCTGCGGTCGTCCTGATAACGGGCGAATTCGCACCGGGGCTTTGCCATGAAAGAGCGAGAGGCAGGGCAGGAGGGGTGACCCCTCCCGGGTGAGAGAGTGCGCGCGGGGCTTGGGGCCAACCCTAAACCCCGGAGATTGCCGATGAACGCTCACCCCCATTCCGTCCAACTTGCAACCGAGCCCGACGCCCCTGCCCTGCCAGAGGCTCCGGGCTTCGCCCAACACCTGATGCAGGTTGCGAAAGCCCTCGTCCCCCTGTTCGAGGCGGGCAGGTCCATCGACGCCGCCGCCCTTCGCACTGCGATGGAGCAAGCCTTCGGTGCCAGCGACACCAGCGGCTCCTGGATCTGGAAGGATGCTTACGAAGCCGCAGAGGTCGCCCAGATCCTGATGCTTTCGCGCTACGGTGCGCTGATGCAGCGCCAGGTATCCGCGCCGCGGGCATTTCTCACCATGATCGAGCGTCTCGCCGGTCTGGCCCCCTCCCACACGCGGCGCTCTGAAGACAGTGTCCGCCTGCAACAATTCTCGACCCCTCTGCCCCTCGCGGCCATCGTTGCGCAGGCGGCGGGCTTTCGGGACGACGACCTGGTGCTCGAGCCTTCGGCCGGTACCGGCCTGCTGGCGATTTTCGCAAAGATTGCAGGCGCTCGCCTGGCGCTGAATGAGCTTGCCGAGACCCGCCGCGCCCTGCTGGGACATCTGTTCCCCGGTGCAGTCGTCTCGGATCACGATGCCGCCTCGATCGATGACCGGCTGGATCGGTCGATCACGCCCTCGGTCATCGTGATGAACCCACCGTTTTCTGCGGCCAACCATGTCGACGGCCGGTTCCGGCAGGCCACCAGCCAACATGTCCTGTCCGCCCTAGCGCGTCTCGCGCCGGGTGGGCGGCTTGTCGTCATCACCGGCGAGAGCTTCCGCCCCTCGACGAAATCCTTTCAGTCGACGTTTCAGCGGATCGCACAAAGCGCCGATGTGGTATTTTCCGCCGCTATCGACGGCAAGGTCTTTGCGCGGCATGGCACCACGATCGACACACGGCTGACGGTGATCGACAAGCGTGCGACTGGCGCTGATGAGATCGCATCGGTCGAAAGCGAGGCCGTCTACCATCCGATCTGCGCGACCACCGCCGACCTTCTCAACGCAGTGCTCACCCACTGCCCGCAGCGCCACAGCCCCTCGCCCTGCCCCACCAGTACGGCCCTGTCGGCTCCGACCGCTTCGACCCGCACCAACCTGCAGGCCCTGCGCAATGCCGCGCGCAAGGAAACCCGTGCCCTCGCCGAAGAACGCGCAAGGCACCCGTTTGACGATATCACGACGGCCCCGATCGACTACCTGCCGAAGGCTTGGAGCCAACCCGACGGCACGCTGCAGGACACGGTCTACGAGGCCTATGACCTTCAGGCGATCAGGATCGATGGCGCGGCGGAACATCCGACCGCGCTGGTGCAATCCACCGCCATGGCCTCGGTGCCGCCGCCCGTGCCGACCTATCGTCCCATCCTGCCGAAGAACCTCGTTCAGGACGGCCTTCTTTCTGCGCCGCAGCTGGAAAGTGTCATCTATGCGGGCAACGCGCATGAGACGCATCTCAAGGGCTGGTTCAAGCGCGGCGAGATCGAAGGCCAGTTGATGGCGGCGGCCGAGGGCGACGAAGGCGCGTTTCGCCTGCGCAAGGGCTGGTTTCTGGGTGATGGCACGGGATGCGGTAAAGGGCGACAGGTTGCCGGTATCATCCTCGATAATTGGCTCAAAGGGCGCCGACGGGCGGTCTGGGTCTCGAAGAGCGACAAGCTCATCGAAGATGCGCGTCGCGACTGGATAGCGCTCGGGGGACGCGAAAGCGATATCGTGCCGCTCTCGAAGTTCCGCCAGGGCAGCGACATCCGCCTGCCCGAGGGCATCCTCTTCGTCACCTACGCCACGCTGCGCTCGGCTGAACGTGAGGGCAAAGCCTCCCGCCTCGATCAGGTCACGTCCTGGCTCAGCGATGGGTTCGACGGGGTCATTGCTTTTGATGAAAGCCATGCCATGGCGAATGCTGCCGGAGAAAAGTCCGACCGCGGCGACAAGAAGGCGTCCCAGCAGGGCCTCGCTGGCCTCGCGCTGCAGAACGCCGCGCCCGATGCACGGGTTCTCTATGTCTCGGCGACCGGTGCCACAGTCGTCGGCAATCTTGCCTATGCTTCGCGCCTCGGTCTCTGGGGCACCGGCGATTTCCCCTTCGTGACGCGGGCCGAGTTCGTCGCCGCGATGGAGGCCGGGGGCATTGCGGCCATGGAGATGATCTCGCGCGACCTGAAGGCGCTTGGGCTCTATCTGGCGCGGTCCCTCTCCTATGCCGGGGTCGAATACGAGATGCTGGTCCATGAGCTGAGCCCCGCTCAAGTCGCCATATACGACAGCTACGCCGATGCCTACCAGATCATCCACAACAACCTTGAGGCAGCGCTTCAGGCCTCGGGTATTTCTTCTGAGACCGGCACGCTGAACGCCCAAGCGAAATCCGCCGCGCGTTCGGCCTTCGAGAGCAACAAGCAGCGCTTCTTCAACCATCTCATCACCGCCATGAAATGTCCCTCGCTGATCCGCGCCATCGAGGCGGACCTTGCAGCAGGGCACTCGGCCGTGATTCAGGTGGTCTCGACCAGCGAAGCGGTGATGGAACGCCGCCTTGAAGAGATCCCTTCCTCGGACTGGGACGATCTGCAGGTCGATTTCACGCCGAGGGAGAACATCATGGACTACCTGATGCACAGCTTCCCGACGCAGCTTTTTGAGCCTTACACCGCGAGAATGGCGATCTGCGCTCGCGCCCCGCCCTCGATTGCGATGGCAACCCGATCATCTGCCGCGAGGCGGAGCGGCGGCGGGATGATCTTGTCGAGCATCTTGGGGCCCTCGCCCCGGTGCAGGGCGCGCTCGACCAGATCCTCTGGCATTTCGGAGGCGATGCAGTGGCTGAGGTCACGGGGCGCAAGCGGCGCATCGTCAAGACGCGTGAGGGGCGGCTCAAGGTCGAGAACCGCCCCGCCTCCTCCAACCTCGGCGAAACCCAGGCCTTCATGGACGATGCAAAACGCATCCTGATCTTCTCCGATGCGGGTGGCACCGGGCGCAGCTACCACGCCGATCTCGGGGCCAAGAACCAGCGCCTTCGGGTGCATTACCTCCTGGAGCCCGGGTGGAAGGCCGACAATGCGATTCAGGGTCTCGGGAGGACCAACCGCACGAACCAGGCGCAGCCGCCACTCTTTCGCCCCGTCGCCACAGACGTGAAGGGCGAGAAGCGCTTTCTCTCCACCATCGCCCGCCGCCTCGACACGCTGGGTGCCATCACCAAGGGACAGCGCGAGACCGGCGGTCAGAACATGTTCCGTGCCGAGGACAACCTTGAGAGCCCCTACGCACGCGCTGCGCTGCGCCAGTTCTTCTACAAGCTGCGTGCGGGTAAGATCGAGGCCTGCTCCTATGCGAAATTCCAGGAGATGACTGGGCTGACGCTCGATGAAGCGGATGGCACGATGAAAGAGACCCTGCCGCCGATCCAGCAGTTCCTGAATCGTTGCCTCGCGCTCCGCATCGACATGCAGGACGCGATCTTCGAGGCCTTCGGCGGGTTCCTCTCGGCCATCATCGAAGATGCGCGCCAGGCAGGCACGCTCGATGTCGGCCTCGAAACGCTCAAGGCCGAGAAATTCGAAATCGTCGACCGCAAGGTCATCTTCGAGCACGGGGCTACGGGCGCAACGGCAACTGCGCTGACCGTGGAGCGTACCGATCGCAACGATCCGCTCACCCTGCCCCGGATCAAATCGATCTGCGCAAATACGGACGGCGCGACGCTGTGCTGGAACACCTCCTCCAAACGCGCGGCGCTGATGGTGAATGCGCCGGCCTTCATGGACGAGGACGGCGTGCCGATCCTGCGGGTGAAGCTTCTGCGTCCGATGGCCACAGAAATCCTCGCGCTGACCGAGTTCTCGAAGTCGCACTGGGAAGAGATCGATGATGCGATATTCGAACAGCTCTGGCAGGCCGAGGTCGAGGCAGTGCCGGAGTTCACCACCTCAAAGATTACGCTCATCTGCGGGCTTCTCCTGCCGATCTGGGATCGGCTTCCCGCTGACAACATGCGCATCTACCGCCTTCAGACCGAGGATGGGGAGCGCGCCATCGGTCGACTGGTCAGCCAGGAGCAGCTTCTCAATGTCTTTGCACGCCTTGGTCTCGATTGCCAGATCGAGATGACGCCGCGGGAAGTGCTCGCCGCCGTGATGGAAGCCAGGACGACGCTGAACCTCCTCGGCGGCTATCAGCTGCGCCGGTCGCTGGTCATGGGGCAGCCGAGGCTTGAGCTGATAGGTGCTTCAGGCGCGGCCCTGCCCGGACTGAAGGCAATGGGCTGTTTCACGGAAGTGATCCAGTGGAAGACGCGGGTGTTCATTCCGGTCGACGGCATCGAGGTGCTGACACGGGTCCTTGCCGAGCATCCAGTTGGCGCCGGCACATCGGAGGCCGCCGCATGAGCGCGCGCCACAGTATCGCGGACCTCTCGGCCGATCTGGCAGACCATGCCGAGAGTTTCTGCCGCCAGTATTTCCCCGAGGGGCGCAAGCTGGGTAATTATTGGCAGGTCGGCGACACGTCCGGTGCAAAGGGCCAGAGCCTCGCCATCCGTCTGCAGGCGCAGGTTGGTCGTAAAGCCGGGTCCTGGCAAGATTTCGCGACGGGTGAATATGGCGACCTGATCGACCTGCTGCATGAACGGCTTGGGTCTGTCACGCTCAAGGAGACCCTGAGGGAGGCTCGATCCTTCCTCGGCGAAGCCCCCTGCCCTGCCGTACCTCGAGACACCCAAAGGGCTGAGCGCCCGGATGCAGCCTCCAGCAAACGCATCGCGCGGGCGCGCAAACTCTTTTCCGCCGGCAAGCCGGTGCTTGGCACAATGGGCTGCACCTATCTGCAAGGTCGTGGGATTACACGGCTTGGCCCGGCTCTGCGCTATCACCCGCGGGTCTTCCTGCGTCAGGGCGAGGACGACGCCGATCCGCCGCTAAGGGCCCCTGCCTTGCTGGCGAAGATCACCGACAATCGGGGCCAGATCACTGGATGCGCGAGGCTGTATCTCAATCCGTCCACCGACGGCTTGGCCGAGATCGAGAGCCCGAAACGGATCCTCGGGCAGCTCCATGGCCATGCCATCCGCTTCTGGTCCGGCCAGGCGCGCTCTGATCTCATCGTCGGTGAAGGTCTCGAGAACACCCTCTCGGTCGGCACGGCTCTCCCCGAGTTCGATCTCGCCTCCTGTCTCACTGCCACCCATCTCGGCCTCTTCATCCCGCCGCCGAGGATCAAGCGTATCTGGATCGCGCGGGACAATGACGAAGCTGGACGCGACGCATCAATAAGATTGCTTAACCAACTGGAATCGCTTGGAATTACCTGTGGTGATCTCGTACCAAACATGGGCGATTTCAACGACGATCTGCGGGCATTTGGCAAAGATGCGCTGCGCCGTTCTCTGCTAAAGGCCATGAAAGCACAAGGTCTGGAGATCGAGGACGGGTGACCGCCAACCTCCCCGGGGATGCCTGACCGGGCAAAGGTTTCGCCGGTTCTATCTGATCCCGTTTGGACAAGGGGAGCGATGGACCGGCGGGTCGGAGCAGAGTGCTCCTCGCCCGGGCAGCAATGCGCCCGCTACCCGGAAAATTCCCTGCCCCACCACATGACCGTGGCGGGCCATTCCTCGCGGGAACAATTTTCCGGTCCGGGTCACATTCTCCGCTGCGCTCCGATCCTGACGGATGCGGCCCGGTCGCCGCCGGTCCTGTTATCGCCCCATCCAAATCGGGTCAGATCAAACAGAGGAACCAGACAATGCCCCATCAGACAGACATCCAAGAGGAAACCGGCGTGACCTCCGCCATCCTCGACCACCTCGCACTTCACGTCGCAACGCCCGGGCCCGGCGAGACCGATCATCGCCCCCTGCCCCAGCCCGACGAGGTCGAACTCGCCATGGCGACGCTCTTTGACACCACCATCGGCCTCCTCACCGGAAGCCAGTTGGAAGACAATCTCGAAGAGATGCTCTGGTCCCTGACCTCGATCTTCCATCGCCGGCTCACCCATATCCAGAAGCTCCTCGATGACAACGAATTCGAGGTCCGGGAAAGTCTGGCCATCCAGGACGGCTCCGAGGTCGCCTCGGTCGAACTCGAGCGCCTCCAGATGATCGGGCTGAAGCTCTGGGACCATCGCGACGCTTTCGAGCAGATGCGCGATCTGGCCGTGGACCACTTCTCGGCCGCCACCGGTTCACCCTGGCTGCCCCGCACCGGATCCAAGGTCTCGCATCGCGGTCTCACCTCCGCCGTGGTGGACAGCCGGGCCTATCTCTCGGCCAAGCGGCGCAAGGAGACCGAGGTTCACTGCCCCGAAGGCACGCGGATCGCCTTCTCGGGCGGGGACTATCACGCCTACGACCTGATCTGGTCCGTCCTCGATGCCACCCATGCGAAATACCCAGACATGATTCTTTTACACGGCGGCACACCAAAAGGTGCCGAGATGATCGCTGCCCGCTGGGCAGATACCCGTGGTGTCACGCAGGTGGCGTTCAAACCCGACTGGAAGAGCCATGGCAAGGCTGCCCCCTTCAAGCGCAACGACAAGATGCTCGAGACCATGCCCCAGGGTCTGATCGCCACGCCCGGTTCGGGCATCACCGAGAATATCGTCGACAAGGCCCGCAAACTCGGCATCCGCATCAAGAGGATCGGGGCTTAGGCCCCGGTTCACGCACCGCGCAGGAGATCCCGCACGACCACAGCCTCGGAGTAATGGAACGCTACCCTTGTGGTGGACTTGGTGCACGACGCAATATCTAGAAAGTGCTTGCACGAATCTGGCTGGTCGGGCAATAGTCTCGAAAAATAACGCGCGGTCACATAAAAAACGCGCCCACGGATCGGGGCAGACATGAGCGAAGCAGAACAGGATCTTGATATCGCCATCGGGCACTACGCGGAACTTCTCGCGTCGAACCTGCATGCTCAGCGCGCTGCGCACTTCCCACCAGATGCAAAGAAGGTGATGCGCACTTTGACCAGCGGCGAAGCTGCTGAGCTCCTTGGCGTCGACCATACCTATCTTCGGAAGCTTCATCGAGAAGGAAAGATCGTTGACGTCGAGACGACGGCGGGAAGTCATCGCCGCTATACGCTCGACGATATCTGGGAAATCCGGCAGACGCTTGAAGGAAATGCAAAAAAGTCTGGAACTTACGTGCCTGGGCGTCGCGACGGTGACGAGCTTCAAGTCATATCAGTGGTGAACTTCAAGGGCGGCTCCGGCAAAACGACGACGTCTGCTCACCTCGCTCAGCGCTTGGCGCTAAAGGGGTACAGGGTTCTTGCGATCGATCTCGACCCCCAAGCATCTCTTTCGGCTCTTCATGGAATCCAGCCAGAACTCGACCTTATGGAGGGCGGAACCCTCTATGATGCCGTTCGCTACGACGATCCGGTTCCGATCGCCGAAG